>PEBW01000005.1 GCA_003050565.1 Brockia lithotrophica | reverse complement strand
GGCGCTCGGGAACGCGGCATGGTTTCGTGGCCGGCTGGAAGCGCTGGGCGCTTTGCGCATCGTCGCCCCCTTCGGCGAAAGCGGCGCGCCGCCCTTTGTCACGCCGATCGTCCCGCTCGTCGTCGGCACGGCCGGCCAGGCGTGCCGCGTCTCCGCGGCGCTTCGGGCACGGGGCATCCTCGCCGTCGCCATCCGGCCGCCGACGGTGCCGGACGGGACGGCGCGCCTCCGCTTTTCGGTCTCGGCGGCCCATTCGCCCGATGATCTCGCCCGCGCGGCGGAAGCGGCGGCCTGGGCGCTCGAGCGGTTTCAGCTTCTTCGTTAAAGGAGCGTTTGCCGCAGGGGTCGCTTACGGTCTGGGAGACGGCGGGACATGCGCCGCACCTTGAGCGCCCGGCGGATTTTTGCGCATGGTTGGGGATATCGCTGCGGGAAGTCATGGATGGAGGTGAGCCGCGTCCATGAAGGAAGAGATCGACCGGCGCCTCGTCGCCCGCCATTTCGACCTGCACGCGCATGAATATGACGCGCATGCGGAGATTCAGCGCGAGATGTCTGAGATATTGATGCGGCGCCTGGCCCACGTGGAGGGACCTCACCGACCGCCCGTCCGGGCCGTGCTCGATATCGGCGCAGGGACAGGTGGGCTTACGCATCTTTTGCTCGAACGATATCCCATGGCGGAGATCACGGCGCTCGACATCTCCGAAGCGATGCTCTGGCGGGCCCGCGAGCGGCTCGGCACCGCCCGCGTGCGCTGGGTTCAGGCCGATGTGGAGACGTGGGGGTGTCCGCGCCGGTATGAGGTCATCGCCTCGAATGCGGCCTTTCAATGGTTGAGCCGTCCGTCCGAAGTCGTGCGAAAACTTTCCGGCTGCCTGGCGGACGGAGGGATGTTGGCGGTGGCGACCTTTGGGCCGCGGACGTTCTGGGAGCTGTTTTTTGCTTTTCGACAGGCGGGGGACCCGGCGCCACGCCGCGGTCCGACGTTTCCGCCGATGCGTTTCTGGTCTGAGGTCATTCGCGAATGCGGTATGAAGGTCGAAGTTCTTGAACGCATTCGGAAACTCCGTATTTATCCAAGCGTACGTAATTTTCTTAGGATAATAAAGAGCATGGGCGCTAGTCATGCTTCTAATAGTTACTATCCGCTAACACGGGATGTGTTTGTACGTATGAAAAATTTTTATGATGTTAATTTTAAACATAAAAACGGAATAAGAGTAACATTCGAAATAATATTATTTATAGCGAAAAAATAAATAAAGAACAAATTCATATATTTTAATAAAATATAGATTACGATTTTGTGCACTCATTAATAGTAGATTCTCGCAGGTATCGGATCGGGGGACTCGTTGCGGAGGAAGTGTGTCCGTCGGCTTCCCTCCTTGGTAGCCCCGAAGAAGCTGTACTACAATCGGGATAGCGCAAGGGACGGGGGGCTGACGGAGGCCATGTACGAAGAACCCGCCCTGTGTGTCCTCGCCGCGTGGGTGGTGCGATGAGGCGCCCCCCTTGACGGTGACCACTTCTCGCTCTATAATTTAGATGGTTGTATAATTACCTAAAGGCGGTCGGTCGGTATGTCTCTAACACGCGTATTCAAGGCACTTGGGGACGACACGCGGCGGCGGATTCTGAAGCTCCTTAGGGAAAGGGACCTTACCGCCGGCGAGATCGCGGCACACTTTGCCGTTTCTTGGCCCACGATTTCCCACCACTTGAGTGTCCTTAAGCAAGCTCAACTCGTTCAGGACTATCGTCGTGGACAGAACATCTACTACACCCTCAACACCACGGTCTTTCAAGAGGTCGTGGCTTGGGCGATGGATTTTGCCGCAGATGCCGCAACCGAGGGGCGTCCCCCGGCGGGCGACGACGAAAAGGGGAGCGAAAGGAGCGAGAAGTCGTGGCAAAGGACGATACAGAAACCTACACTCTTTCCCGGAAAAACCTGAGGCAAGAATGGCCCGTGTTGCTCGTGTTGGTGGGTATGCTCGTTGCCGCCTTTTTCCTCTATCCGCAGTTGCCCGAACGGGTGCCCGTGCATTGGAACTACAAAGGCGAGGTGGATGGGTACGGCTCACGGTTGGAGGCGGCGTTTGAAATTCCCTTGCTCACGCTGGGGCTTTATCTTTTGTCGCTCGTAATTCCCCTTGTGGATCCAAATCGTCACAATTATGCCCGTTTTTACGTGGCATATCGTGTGATTCGATGGAGCTTTGTTTTTTTAATGGCCGTGGTGTACGGGATTATCATGTTTTCGGCCTTAGGCTATACGGTGGACGTAGGGCTTTGGGTGAATTTGGTACTCAGCCTGATTTTCGTTGTGACCGGCAACGTGATGGGGCAAATCAGGCCCAACTACTTTGTAGGTATCCGCACCCCGTGGACATTGGCGAGCGAAGAGGTGTGGCGGCGGACGCATCGTCTGACGGCTCGGGTATGGGTGTTTGGAGGCCTCATTTGTCTCTTGTTGTCCTTTGTGCCCGGTCGGGCCGGGGCAATCGCCTTCGTCGTGGTGGGAATCGTCTCCATGGGGCTCATTCCGATCGTGGCCTCTTACGTGTACTACAGTCTCCTGGAAAAAGATGGGGGGTGAGGAGAAAAACCCCGTTTCCAACGGACATCCTTTTCATGCAGTCCCCTGTCATGTAGAACGCGTAGTCGCTTGCCCGTTCGGCATGAGGCGCTTACGGTTTGGGGGGCGGCGGGATATGTGCCGCACCTTGAGCGTTCGGCAGATTTTCGCGCATGGTTGGAGACATTGCTGCGGGAAGTCATGGATTGAAGTGGGTCGTGTCTATGGAAGGGAGAGGTGCTCGTGCACGTCTTTTGTTTGAAGGATATCTCGAGGCGGAAATTCCGGCGGGCTCGCCTCGGACTTGACCGCACGGAAGGAGATGCACCCGGATGCTTGAGGTCCACTCGGTCACGGTAGGATACAGATCTCGAACCGTGCTGCACGACATCGAGCTCAACCTTGGTCCGGGTTTTCACGTACTCTTGGGCCCGAACGGCGCCGGCAAGACCACCCTCTTTCGGGTGCTGGCCGGTGTGCTGAGGCCGTGGCGGGGCGAGGTGCGCATTGAAGGGAGAGATTTGGCGCGAGATCTTTCGGTGCGTACCAAAGTCGCCTACGTCCCGCAACGAGACACGCTCTACCCCTCGCTGACGGTACGCGACAATTTGATCTTTTTTGCCCAGATGTACGGTCTTTCGGAGGATGTGGCACGGCAGCGTGTGAACGATGTTGTGGAAGAGCTGGAGTTGGGAGAGTTCTTGATGCAGGCCGCGGGCACCTTAAGCGGCGGTCAGAAGCGCCGGGTCAACCTGGCCCGGGCGCTTCTCGCCACCCCTCGGGTGCTTCTTTTGGATGAACCCACCACGGGTCTCGATCCGATCTTGGCGCGCAGCGTGCGCCGGCTGCTTCAAGGGTTGGCCCGAGAGGGCCAACTCATCCTAACGGCTACCCACAACCTGTACGAGGCAGCCGAACTCGCGGAAGCGGTGATCCTCATTCACCGCGGACGGATCATCCACCGAGGTTCTGTGGAGGATCTGAAGGGACGTTTGGGCATGCGGCGCGTGGGTTTCCGTACGACGGGAGACCCTCGCCCCGTGTTCGCCCAGCTGGGACTTGAAAGCCGTCTGGAGGGAGGACTTTGGGTCACGGAGGTGTCTGAGGAGGAACAGGTGTCCCGAGCGGTGTCCGCTTTGGTCACATCCGGATTGTCCGTCTTGGAGGTGAGAGAACTTGACAACCCCCTCGAGTCTCTCTTCGACGACCTCACCGCCGGGCGCCTTTAGGGTGCTCAGGGCATATACGTGGCGGACGTGGCGAGAAGGAGGTCGGACGCTCCTCATAATCTCGCTCCTCTTCAGCGTCCTGCTGGTCGCCGTAGTGCTTATGATTTTCTACATCCCCAACCTGCTTACCTCGGTGACGCGTCAGTCACTGGAGTTTTATTCCAGACACTACTTCGGCTCCTTGCCCGACTCTCGATTGGCCTGGGCGGCTGCTTTTCTCATCATCGAGGGGCCCTTTCTTGTCGCCGTCTTCACTTCTTTCACGGCAGCCAATATTCCGCTGAACATCATCGGCGGCGAGATCAACCGCGGGACCATGGAGCTTCTGTTGGCAGCGCCCATCCGGCTACGCACCCTCGTGTTGGCCATGCTCGCAGCTTCGTTGAGCTTTGCCGTGGCGAGCTGGGCGGTTCTGTCTTTCGTGACCCTCGTCCTATCCTTCTTTACCCTCTGGGGCATGGGAATCAGCCAATTGATGCCCGAGCCGACCTACTGGGAGAGCGCCATTCTCTTGCCGCTGAGCCTCGCCATACTCGCGGGCCTTCTTTCAGTATTGCTCCTCCTTCTGTTTCCGTCGCTGGCCCGCTTTCGTACGGGAATGCTCGTCACCCAGAACCCCGTCATATTGATCGCGTCGTCTCCCGCCGTTTTCAGCCTCTTGGCGATCACCCTCCGACCGGACGTATCGCCGGCGCGGGTGGCGTCCTTCGCCATCGTCGGCTCTTTGATTTTGAGCGGTCTTCTCGTCTTGGTGGCTCCGCTTCTGGTCCGGGGGGAAACTTTACTCTACGAGGAATGAAGCCGGAAGACGCCTATCAATTTCTGCGAGTTATGTTTCATTCCCAAAACGGGTCGTGTTGTTGTGTTCTTGAGGTCTCTCGCACACCCGGCGCCGGTTCGGGATGGCCCTGCACACCGGCGCCGGTTCGTTGAGGTCCATCCATGAAAGCGGAGAACCGCATCGGCTCCGTGTTCTCCCTGGGATTTGCGTAAGAGATCGCGAAGCGCAATCTTAAAGTCGGTCACCAGAGGCTTCCTCCCTTCGGGAGATTGATGGTCCCACCCAAAGGAGAGCTTCTGGTGATCTTTTTTTAATTTTTATCAAGGGTCACCACGAGGACGGATGAGGCCCACTCCTTTCTACACCACTACCTGGGACTTTAACCGGCCTTCTCTGCCGGAGCGAGAAGGGGCTTTCGTCCGGGGAGACGGGGCCAAGGGTGAGGCGAAACTTCAGGCCGCCGCCCCCGAAACCGCGATGCCGGCAGCCGAGGGAAAAAGAAGGCGCGCATGAACACGCCCGGAAAGGAGAAACACAGCGCGAGGTACTCGGTTTCGATGTCGGAACGAGCGAAGCCGGCGCGTTCTGGACGGACTTTCTACGCGGACTTTCTACACAGAGACGTCGATCAGCCGGACGATCTTTCCTCAGCCTACGCAGGAAGCGGCTCGCGATTAGCTTCGCCGAGTGGTCGCGGAGCTTCGAGGGCGGTCGATAGAGTTCCGAATGGGACAAAGCCGACCGATGTCAAACAGTAGACACAAATAGACACAAACGGTAATTTTTCATTTCTTGATGGGACACTACCCCATTGCTATGATATGACTAGCCCAGGATGGACGGGTCCCAGGCTCCCGCCCTCAACTCCGAAGAAAGGAGGTGAAGGCAACATGAGAGAGGTCTGGGAAACGCCCCTTGTCCAATTGGAACAACGGGATGTGGCGGAAAACGAAAATCCCTGGGCGATTGTCGCGGGCGCTTCTATCGTCGGCGTTAGCATTTACGCCACTACCGGCTTCCTTGTCTGCAAAGTCGGCTATGGCCAATCCTTTTACACTGATATTAGCTGGAATGGATATCTACCCACAAGCATCAATTCAGGATGCCGGTGATGGACGTTCCTCTTAGCCAGCGTTGACGGGAAGCCTCCCCGTCCTCCTGGGCATATAACGCATATAACATAAGGTCGACGTCGTGATGCACCATAGAGAAGGAGGTTCCCCTATGACGAAGGCGGCGCTAGTGGAGGCGGAAGGCGTCACCCGATGGTTCGGGGCAGTACCTGGCATCCAGGATGCCGACCTTAGGGTAGCGGCGGGCGAGATCGTCGCCTTGGTGGGTCCCAACGGGGCCGGCAAAACCACCCTTTTGAACCTCTGCGCCGGGATCCTTCCACCCTCTCGCGGCCGCCTTAGGGTCCTGGACTACACTTGGGGAAACGATCCCGAGTCCCGCCACTCAGGCTCCCTTCCTCCCGACCTCTGGCGCCTGCGCCGCCATCTGGGTTTCGTTCCGGCTTCCCACGAGGTACCCGAGCGCCTTACCGCTCGGGAATTCCTCCGATTTATCGCCGCCCTTTACGAAGTACCCCGCCCCGAAGCGGACGCCGCCATCGAACGATGGCTGGCCTACCTGGATCTGTCGGGCGCAGCCGACCGCCTCATGAAGGGGTATTCCCACGGCATGCGCAAAAAGGTTCAGCTGGCCGCGGCCCTCCTTCCCCGGCCTCGTGTCTTCATCTGCGACGAACCCACCTCGGGGCTGGACCCGGAGATGGTGGTGCTCTTGCGGGACCTCTTTCATGCCCTGGCGCAGCAAGGGGTAGCTGTGGTGCTGGCGACCCACGACCTGCCCTTTGCCGAAAGGGTAGCTCACCGGTTCTACTTCATCCATGGAAGCCGCATAGTGGCCCAGGGTTCTGCGGAGGAACTGAAGACCCGATACCACGCCCCCGACCTTGCGGAAGCCTTTCTCCTCGCGGTGGGCGGCGGGGAGAGGAGGAAGCTTCTCCATGAACTGGTGGCTCATCAGCCGATGGAGACTCCTTGAGATCCGCCGAAGCCTGATGGCCTCGGTGCTGGACGCTCCATGGGCGTGGTTTCTCGTTTTGCTGGTACTCCTGGGCCTTTTCTGGATGGACGTGACCCTTTTCCGAACCACCTCCACCGCGCCGACGCCGGTGCTAAATCCCTGGCTCCTTTACATCGTGCGCATCCTCGCCGTCGGTGCCGTTCTGACCTCTCTTCTCGTCGATGTCCGGCGCCTTATCCCAGAAGGTTTCCCCCGCGCCTTGCCCGTGACCGATGGTGCCCTCATCTTCGGAAGCGCTGCCCCTCTTTTCCTGGCTTATGGAATCTTTCCCTTATTCTTCACGGCACCGGTGCTCCTGGCCCTCGCCCATCGGGGGTTCATCTCCCTGCCCGCTTTGGCGGCTGGAGTGGCAGGTACCGTCATCTTGATGGCCAGCGCCGCCTGGTTAACCTTGGTCGGAAAGTTGGCGATCCGACGGGGTTGGTTCCTTTTCGGCGTGGCCATGGGGGCTATCTTTTGGTTTCTTACCGGAACCGCCTGGCTGGACGTCTTTCGGCCGGGGCCCCACCTGGCGGGGGGCATCGCGATGCTCCTTGCCGTGGATTGGGTGGCCTGGCGGTGGCTCCTATCTCGCTTCTCGTGGCCGATGAGGGAGGGTGCCCGTACGGATAAACCGCCCCTCGGCCACCGGTGGCCTGTTTTCCCCCGCGGCCGGTGGGCGTGGCTGGGCTATGAATTCCGGAACGTCCTGCGAGATGCCTCCACATGGAGCTTTTTCGCCATCGTCATAGGGAGTATCTGGCTCTTCCTGGGACTCCTCCTCTGGTGGTCATCGCCTGGCGAAGGGTTCAACGAATATGTCTTGCCAGGCCTTTACATGGGAGCCTTTTCGTTGGCTCTGATGGTCCTTAGGGCTCGGGGCATCGATCTTCCTCTGGAGACGTGGATCCGCAGCCTTCCCCTGCGCCCTGCCGACTATATCTTGGACAAGGCCATAGGTTCCATCGCCCTCGCCGGCATGGCCTGGGTGATCCTTTTCACCGGCGTAGTTCTTCTCATCGGCCTGAGGGTAGAAAACCCGGTGCCAATCCTAGGTCCGTCCGCCCTTTTCGCCCTCGTGACTTACTACCTGGCCTTTGCGTGGGGCGTCGCGATGCCGGTACGGGACGAGGATTCCCTCCAAGGGTTCATGCACCTGGCGGTGTTCGCTCTGGCCTCGGTCGTCCTGTACCAGGCCGCCCAGGTGTTGATATCTCTGTTCCCCCGCCCCTGGGGAGTCATAGTGTCCGGCCTAAGCTTCGTTTTTTTAGGAATCGGCCTTGCCATCGCTGCCGAAGAGTGGAGGCGCCGCGATGGACCGTAAAGGCAGACCTTCGACGGATGTTTGGACCTTGGCTCCGGGAGTCAGCCTCCGATCCGACGGCCAAGGGTGGTTCCTCCACGACGAAGCCCTTGACCAGCGGTATCCCGTCAATCGGTCGGCCCAGGCCATCCTATCGGCCTGCGATGGGAAGACGCCCCTTGAGGAATGGGTCTACTCCCTCACCAAGAGGTTCCGGGCACCGGAAGATAGGGTGAAGGAAGACGCCTTACAACTTCTCTGGACCCTGAATGCCCACGATCTGGCGCAGCCGGTGGCCGTACCTCTTCGGGACGAGTGGGCCTTCTACCGAACCCTTCTCGCCCGCCTCATCGGATGGCCCATTCCTTTTTCCCACCTCCCCCGACGCCGTTTGGCCCTCGATATGGATCGCGGTCTTCATACTCTCCGACAGGTTGCGCTGGCGGTTTGGCTGGCCTGGCGCCTCCCTTTGCTGGTGCTTACCCCCGCAGCCCTCGCGTTGACAGTTTTCCAACCGAAAGTGTTTATCTTCGTTCCGGTCGTTCTCATCAGCCTATTCCTGACCATACTTCTCCACGAAACAGCTCACCTCATCGGTGCCCGCCTCTTGGGATGGCCCCCTCGCGGTATGTACTTGTCCATCCGACCGGGATCGGTGGCGGTTAAGCGTAAACCCGGTTCCCCACGGCAAGAATTCCTGATCGGTGTGGCGGGGCCTGTCTTCACGGCCATACCAGGGATCGCTCTCCTTTGGGCGAACCCAGGCGATCGTATCTGGCTGGCGGCTGCAGCCCCTTTTCTCGTGCAAACCCTTAACCTTTTACCTCCCTTTACCGATAGCCCCCTTTATCCCTACTGGCGACATACCATGGACACATGGCAGACCTATGTAAAGCGGAGGTTTAAACGCATGCGGAATGGAGCTGTCCACATGATCAAAGGAACGGGACAAGTGCTTCTAGCCCTGGTCGGGGGTACACTCTTGACCTTAGTGGGTCTCATTATCCTCGAGATGACCGTCACCTTCATCGGCGATTTTGCCGGCTGGCCGTCCTTCCAGCTTGCTCCAGGAGGGGTTCTGATCTATCGTTTCCAAGCCGCCGGGGAAAATTCCTCCCTTTCCGGCACATTGGGCGAAGGCGCCTTCTGCCTGGCCGTAATCGGCGGCGTCCTCAATGCCGTTGCCTCGGCATGGAGGTTGATGATGCGTCAGCCTAAAGGTCCTTCCGTCTGACCACCGCCCTAATGTGTAAGATCACGTCCCGTCAAGTGGTGTAAATCGGCTCCCCTTCGGGTGGGCCGATTGTCAAAAGTCATGCACCACCTCCTTCACCTGAGGATACCGAGCTCGAAGCGCCTCGCGAAGGGCATCGGCTTCGGGTTTTCCCCGGGATTTGCATAAGAGGTCCATCCATGAAATTCGTCCGGGGAGACGGGGCCGAGGGAGAGGCGAACCTTCAGGACGCCGCCTCCGAAACCGCGATGCCGGCAGCCGACGGAAAAAGGAGGCGCGCATGAACACGCCCGGGTTCTGGGTGATCCCGACCCGGGCGTGTTTTTTCGTACGTCTTTCCATGCCGCCGGGGCTTAGAGGGGATCCGCCAGGTCGAGCGCGGCGAGCACGTCGGTTCCGGGCTGGACGAGGTCTTCGGGGCGTGTGCCTTCGAGGAGATTGATCTCGCGGATGGTGTGCACGAACACTTCCGGCCGATCGAGGTACTCCGCAAAGAGGAGGTCGAGGGCGAGGAGGTTTTCCAGCCGGAAGGCATCGGCTTCCCGCGGGATTCCCAAAAGCCGGTACGCCTCTTTCCAGCGGAAGCCGAGGATCAAACCTTCGGTAGGTCCACCCGAACGGGAAACGCGGAAGTACACCCCCGCAAGCGTGCGCGCTTCCGGGCGAAGCCGTCCTTTGGAGCGTTCGTTCAGAGGGATTACGTACAGGCCGGATTTCCCCGGCGTGGTGTTCAAGAGGACCTGAAAGGCGTCGTCTTTGCACCAGGGGGGAAGAGAGAGGATGACGTAGCGTTCGTCCGGGGACCGAAGAGGCAGATGCCGTTTGAGGTATTTGGCGATGAAGAAGCCGCTCGTCACGCCGGGGCAGAGGTGGTCGTGAAACTGGGCGGCGCGCAAGAGTTCGGGAGGTGCTCTGTGGTAAGTTCTACCGTTTCGGTTTTCTCCGAGAGGATCTCTTCGGGGCGAAGCCCTCCGTCTGCGTATGCCATCTAGCCCCACTTCTGGAAAGGAGAAATACCCGGAACCTTTCGAATCACTACATATTTGTATTTTTCTTGCTAAAACATCCGTATTATGCTTTCCTGTATAAATAGAGTCCTTCTACATTGGCCATTTCTTTTACCAGCTCTATTACATCCGGTTTGTTAAAATAAATAGGCCATGCCAACCCTCCGTTTGACCAACAAACGATTTCCATATCTTCGAAAACCAAGATGCTATCTACTATATCTCTTGTCCCTAACCGAATCAGCAACTCTAGTTCTCCTACATCTGTTATCAACCTCGTTTTATCTTCGCTTTCCTTTATCCAGCGCAAAGTCTCCGTATCTATATATATAAGCTTAAGAATCGATTCTTCAGGACGGGCAGATTCGTGCACATATGCCTTCGTCTTATTGTACAACCACAGCTTCTTGAAAAGACTTACAAACTTGTCTTCATCGGCCAGAAACATTTTTTGTTTCTCGGGCTCTTCCTCTTCTATTATATACTCCCACACCAACTCAAACTGACTGTACTTTTCTGGATCCTGGACAGTCATGGGCAGTATGTCAACGAGATAGTATCCGTTTTCTTCGGTTATCACTTCTAGTTGTTCCAGAAAGGCTTCTATGTTTTTACCGTCTCCAAACATTTCATTTATGCTCACTGACAGCCCCCCTTATTTCATTAAAATTTTACCATTTTCGTCAAGCGAAGCAACTCTTTTACCCTTGGGGTTCTTTAATTTCCATTTACTCCCTCCATGCCCATCTTCGTCTTTCTCAATATACCATCCACCGTCCTCTTCGTAAGCTTTTTTACCTCTAATTTTCTTATTAAACTTGCTTAAATCTACTGTATTACCATTTTTCATTAGCCTTTTTGGTACTTGAAACCTTAATAATATATGGGATAATTTTGTTATACATCCACGAGCAGGCGTAATACGTAATGCCTCCAACAACAATTACTCCTGTTCCTAAAAGAGATACTTTTCCTATTCCTGGAATAAAATATACTGGTACCACCACCGGTGCAGCTGCTGTGGATACGTATCCTGCTCTTATTTCGTTTTTGAGGGTTCGTGTATTTTTCCCCGTTCTTTTAAAAACCTTTTTATTTACATTATATTGCTATAAAAACCTGGAAAACCAGGAGACAGTATATATTCTTTGCCTGCATTGCTCATTTTACTCGGAATAACAAAGTTATTTTTTTCAGCGGCAAGCGCACTCATATTTGGCAACAGCATGTTTACCAATAAGACAAGTATGAGCAAAAGGATCAATTTTTTATTAACCGGTTTCATCTGAAACGCCTTTCCTTGTACCTTTGTTCTGCAATCCATAAAGTCTTAGCATAAACAGATACCGCCTGAATTTTGAATTTCCTCTTCCCACTTCTCAACCCAACCGGTCAACCAAATGCCCGTAAAATCTATCGTCCTGTCCTAACCCGTGCCACCTCCCCGCCTTCCTTTTCTCCCACTCCCTGCCAATTCCTCCTGTAGAATAACATACAGTCAAAAAACGCAACGGGTATTTTTGTATCTTTTTGTCGTAACAGTGCAGGGCGCCCGCATCCTCCGCGGCAACGGCCTGCAGATATCCGGCAATCACCCGCCGCGCGTCCTTTTCTAGGTTGAAAGGACCTGTTCAGACATCTCCTTCTTCCGGCATATATTATATACAAGGGAAGATCGGTTAGTACGGCAGGTGTGGCACGGGGCAGGGTGGCGGATGAAGAGGATAGGGGCGAGCCGGACGAAGGCAGGAGCAGACAGGAGGGCGCGGGTATTGTCGGCGCGGTCCAACAGGGAGCTGGGGAAGTTCACTTTTCGGTGGGAGTTAAGTCTAAACAGGGAAGAACATGTGGCCCAGGCGGTGCAGGGGGAGGTGAAGCGGGAGGTAAGAGGAGGTAGGGAGCTGGCTTAGGGCAAGTTTGCCGGCCCTGAAGGGGCCTTCCGCCGGAGTTCCGTGGGTGAAGTATGTACTGTGAGAGCTGAGCCGACCCAGATTTGAGCTAGCTTGAGCCTGGTGGAGGTAGGGTTGAGGCAGCGTGGTCTCAAATTCCAGGGAATTTCCTCTCCGAGTTCACCTATTGACTTTTGATGCGCACTTCACCGTGGTCGTTCTTGACAGCCGTCCCTTTTACCCTCTGGGGCATGGGAATCAGCCAGTTGATGCCCGAGCCGACCTACTGGGAGAGCGCCTTTCTCTTGCCGCTGAGCCTCGCCGTACTCGCGGGCCTTCTTTCGGTATTGCTCCTCCTTCTGTTTCCGTCGCTGGCCCGCTTCCGTACGGGAATGCTCGTCACCCAGAACCCCGTCGTAGTGATCGCGACGTCGCCCGCCCTTTTCTCCCTCTTGGCGATCGTCCTCCGACCGGACGTATCGCCGGCGCGGGTGGCGTCCTTCGCCATCGTCGGCTCTTTGATTTTGAGCGGTCTTCTCGTCTTGGTGGCTCCGCTTCTGGTCCGGGGGGAAACGCTGCTCTACGAGGAATGAAGCCGGAAGGCGCCTATCAATTTCTGCGAGTTATGCTTCATTTCCAAAACGGGGCGTGTTGTTGTGTTCTTGAGGTCTCTTACACCCGGCGCCGGTTCGGGATGGCCCTGCACACCGGCGCCGTTCGTTGAGGTCCATCCATGAAAGCGGAGAACCGCATCGGCTCCGTGTTCTCCCTGGGATTTGCGTAAGAGATCGCGAAGCGCAATCTTAAGGTCGGTCACCAGAGGCTTCCTCCCTTCGGGAGATTGATGGTCCCACCCAAAGGAGGGCTTCTGGTGCCCCTTTTTGTCAAGGGTCACCACGGGGACGGATGAGGCCCACTCCTTTCTACACCACTACCTGGGACTTTAACCGGCCTTCTCTGCCGGAGCGAGAAGGGACTTTCGTCCGGGGAGACGGGTCCGAGGGTGAGGCGGGACCTCAGGCCGCCACCCCCGAAACCGCGATGCCGGCAGCCGAGGGAAAAAGAAGGCGCGCATGAACACGCCCGGGGTGGGGAGGTTTTCCGGCCGGCAGGCATCGGCTTCCCGCGGGATCCCCAAAAGCCGGTACGCCTCTTCCCCGCGGAAGTCGAGGATCAAACCTTCGGTAGGTCCACCCGTACAAGGTGGACTCCGAGAAGTCCACAGAATGAGCAGGTATCTGGCCAGAAGCCGTATTTTATTGAGATTCACGAAGAGCTCACCGAATTTATAATTGATCTCCGCAGACGAAACATTCGCCTTTGGACCGTCGTCACAGCCTTCCGGCCGCTCGACGAAAGTGTCGGCCGGAGCCTCCTGCCTTCCTGTTCTTTTCCCGTGAGCTATCACTGGAACGAGTTTTTCTGGCCGCTCACCGTGACGGACAACGACGCGGTTCGGCCCGTGACCGTGGGCTTGGCGAAATTCACGCAGGCTGCCGAGGCCGGCGCCAACTGGCAGCTTTCCGCGGCCGGCACGCTCATCGTCGTCGGGCCCCTCATCGCCCTTTATGCCTTCAGCATGACGGTGATCGACCGGGTTGCCGGAAGGCCTCGGCCAAAGGGGCGAAGGTGTCTACTTCCTCACCTATTTTGCAGGTACCGGATCGGGGGATTCGTTGCGGAGGAAGTGTGTCCGTCGGCCTCCCTCCTTGGTAGCGCCGGAGAAGCTGTGCTACAATCGGGATAGCGCAAGGGACGGGGGTGCTGGCGGGGACCATGTACGAAGAACTTCAGCTCGCACCGATCGCGTTTGTCGGTCCGTTTACGGAGGAGGAAAAAAACCAGCTCATAGAAGCCCTCATGGGCGTCGTCGATCCCGAGATCGGGATGGACATCGTAAACCTCGGGCTCGTGTACGAACTTCACAAAGACGAGTCCGGTCGCCTCAAGGTCGTCATGACGCTCACGGCGGTGGGATGCCCCCTCGCCCCGGCGATCGTAGGAGACGTACGCCGGGCTCTTCTCGGGTTGGAGAAGTACAGCGACGTGGAAGTCGAGCTCGCGTACTCTCCGCCGTGGGATCGTAGCCGCCTTTCGCGCGTGGCCAAGATGGCATTGGGCTTGTACTGAACGCCTCGATACCCCGCAGCGTACGAGAGTCGCAAGGGGATTTTTGGTGCGAAGGTGCGGAAGGGGAACGGCGTGTACGTCGCCCTTCTCGCGAAAGCGGAAAAGCCCGGCGGGGTGGGCTCATCTCCGCCGGGTTTTCGTCTTTCTTTTGTACCCTTTGGCTTTTCCGCTCCTGCTTCGGGTCTTTTTTTCCGCCTTTGGAGTAGGCTTGGAGGGAGATGCAGGGTTTTTTTTCTCTGTTGTGGTCGAGTTCTCCGCTTCGTTTCGAGGAGGAGCGGAACCTCCTTGGGAATCCGTCGGGGCCAAGAGGGCGAGGAGGCTCTCGGCGTCGAAGGCGCCGAGGAGCGTTTGTACGTTTTGCGCCATCGTGCCGATCTGTTGGATTACTTGCGCTACCTTTTGTACCCCGTCCAGCGCTCCTTGGACGGCTTGCACGGTCTCCACTACCTTTTCTACGTCTACGGTTCGGAGGAGGCGAATGAACTCTCCTAAGGAAAAGGCTCCGCCTCCGGAAGAGGTGGGTGCGCCGGCGGAGAAAAGTCCCCGCAAGAGGGATTTCTCCGTTCCTCCAGGCGGGTCCGCCGGAACCGGCATGCCTCGGGGCATCCCACCGCCCATGGGGCCGGGGTTCGGGTATGGGGCTTCGGCCGGGCCTGCACCCGGGGGAGCGGAGCGTGAGCCGGGGGATACGCCTTCCGCTGCCCGCGGAATCCCTCCTCGAGGTGCGGCGTACATCGGCGGGTTCCATCCGGGTGGATGAACCGCGGCGGGGAGACGGCCCGGTGGTAGGCCGACGCCGGGGAAGCCGTAGGTTCGGGGATAGGTCGCCGCTCCTCCCGGAACCTCGGAAGGGCGATTTCCCTTCCCTCCAAAGGGGAAGAGGAACTTGGCCAGCGAAGAAAGCACCTGCGGTAGGGGCAAGGGAGTTCCCCCACTTTCCGTCCCGAAATCCACGTGCTCACCTTCCCTTTTCAGGGTATGCCCCCCGCAAAGGCCCGTACGCCTATTTCTGTTTTCCTTCCGCCCAGGGATAGAGACCGTACCGACCGGATCTTCCGCGCGGCGATAGGCCGTTTTCCTTCCGCATAGGGATGGAGGGGGAACGGAGTCCTTTGCCGATTTCTTCCTACGCGCGAGCACCGGGATGTCGGGAGGGGTACGGATGGCTCAGGAAAGGAAGATCGCGGGGGGCGCCTCCCGGTGGGTCTGGATTCTTGGGACGGCGGTTCTCGTGGCGCTTGTCGGGGCGGCATTTGCTCTTGCAGAGGGGGTTCCCCGGGACGTGGCTTCTGCGCTCGCGGCCCTCAAAGGGGGGGACTGGTTGTACTCGCTTCGCGTACGGCTTGGTGCCGTGGGCACACCTTCTCGCCTCGCGCTTCCCTCCGGAGACGGGGGAGAGGCGCACGAGGTGGACCATCCCTTGTACCATCCGTACAGCTACGCCTACCGCTACGTCCGGGAAGTTCCCGGGGACGGGGTGATCTGGTTGGAGTACGAAGAGGTGCTCGTCGTGGAAGACGGTCGGGGAAATCCCCTGCGGGAAATCCCCACGGGAAACACGATGCGCCTGCGGGTGACCTCGCCCCGACCTTCGGGATTTGGTTCCCGTCCCTAAATCCGAGGAAGGGCTTCCGGGAAACTTGCGGTGCGCAGGCGGTGTTCAATCCGGGCGGAGGCATTCCAAGAGCACGCGGTCTCCCGCGGGTCGTATCCGCACGGCGCCCCAGACGCGAACGGGGTAGGGGGTAGGATCGCCTGGATCTGGAGGATGAAGGACGGGCTCCGACGGGTCCGCACCTTCGGAAGCCTCCGGAAAAACGGGCGTGCGTCCCAACGGAGGCCGAGCGCTCTCCCAGCGGGGAACGGCGGCCGGCGGCCGGAGGTCCACGAGTGGTACGCCCTTCTCCCTCTCGTAGAGGAAGCCGTTTTCCTCGATCGCGAAGGGACCGCACCTCCAGATCCCGGCACCCCCTACCTCGGGGCTCGGGTGTTGGGTGAAGTCCGCGAGGATGAAGTTGTGGGCCAGGGCGCGGCGGAGGGCGTCCGCTTCTTCTTTTTCAAGGCCGAGCCACGTGGCGCGGACGCTTCGGGCGCCCAGAGCGCGGAGGGCGGGGACGATCCGGTCGTACACGTCGCCGAGGAAGGCCGCGCGCTGCGCCCGCTCCTCTGCAGCCGGGCGCGGGATGTTCTCCCCGGTCGACCGGGCGCCCAGATTCCCCCGAGGTCGGAAGACGAAGAGTTCTTCCGGAGCGCCGTCGCTGTAGGCGGCTGCCACCGCGCTCGCCGACGTGAGGGCGAGGGCTACGAGGGTCGGACCTTCGGCGGCGTCCGGAAGTTCGCGCTGCGCCGCAACCGACGGAGAAGGGTGGAGCCGGAGGCCGTCGAGGAGGCCGACGAGGGGAGGGAGGAGGAGAAAGAGCGTTCCGAGGGCAATTCCCGCGCGGCGCAACCGGCGGCGACGGATTGCGGCTCTCTCCTCGCCGGGGCGGGGGGCGGGCTCGGGGAAGAAGCGTCTCCCGTGGATGTGCCGTACGCCGACTTCGTAGGCTCCCAGGAGGGCGGCCGTCCAGAGGATCCAGAGGGAGGGGGGCACGCCCGCAAAGGGGACCTGCGCTCCGGGCATGCGGGCCAGGAAGGCGACGGCGTCCTGCACGAGGCGGACGAGCCCCAAGGCGGGTTCGAGGAGGTAGGCTCCCGCCACCTTTCCCGGAGCGCCGAAGGCGGATGCGACGACCGCCCCTCCCCAAGAGGCCGCAAGAAAGGGGAGAAGCGCGGCGTACAGGGGGAGGAGGACGAGGTTCATGAGCGGCGAGGTCGAAGGCCAACTGCCCTGGGTTGCGGCAAGGAAGGGGAGGACGAGCGGCTCGACGAGGAGCGTCGTCGCAAGCTCGAAGGCAAAGGGAGCGATTGGGCGGGGGAGGTGGACTCGCAGGTGTTCCGCGTAGGTCGGCGCGTAGCGGAGGATGGCGAAGGTGAGGAGGTAAGTCATGCCGAAGCCCGGTCGAAGGATCTGGGAGGGGTTGGAGAGGAGCTCTAGGGCGCAGAGGAAAGAGAGGAGGGCGAGGGGATCGACCCTTTTCCGCACGAGGCCGGCACCTGCGGCGGCTGCGGTGGCGAAGGCGGCCCGTCGCACCGCCGGGGAGTCGGCGGCGAGGGAGGCGTACGTCCCGACGAAGAGGAGCACGGAAAGGCGGCGGGCGCCTTCCCGTATCCCTACGGAGCCGGCGAGCCGGTAGACGCCCCAGGCGAGAATTCCCACGTGGAGGCCGGAGACGACGAGGAGGTGCACGGCACCGGCCTCCGCGAAGTCGCGGCGCACTTCCGGCGAAAGGTCGTCCGTCCGGCCGAGGAGGAAGGCGCGTAAGAGGGCCCGGGCGTCGGCGGCCCCTTCGTGCCCCAGAGACGACGTCCTCGCCCGCCTTTCCCCTTCATCCAGGACGCCGTCGAGCGTCTTGCGAACCTCCGCGCGGAGCCGCTCTCCAAAGGGAGGAGGGGTGACGAGGGAGACGTCGTCGGCGCGCAGTTCCCCGACGGTGCCGCGGGCGTGCGCCCAAGGGCGGTAGTCCCGTTCTCCGGGGTTTTGCGGTCCGGCGGGCGGGGATGCGTTCCCCCGAAAGCGGAGGACGGCGCCGCGGGCAAGTGCTTCCAGTTCCAGGCGCGCGTCTTCGGACGGCGCGCGCAGGTGTGCGCGTAAGGTGAAGGGCACGGCGAGGCGTTCGGATGCAGAGGGTTCTCCCCGCGTGTCGTGGCCGCTTTGGGCGGCGGGATCCCGGATGTCCGGAGGGCAGTTGCCTGCGGCGATGAGCCGCAGATCGACGAGGATTCCGGTGGGGGTGTTTAGGGGATCGCCTACGACGACGGCTTCCCCGCACAGTTCCCGCGCGCTTCGCGGGACGTGCGGTGTCGGGGAAAGGGGAGAGGATGCAGGTGCATGCGGAGGGCTTTCGGAGAGAAGGCGGGTAAAGGCTGCCTCTTCGCGGGCGTACGTCGCCTGGCGGATTTCGGCCGCGCCGACCCCGAGGGCAAACGCCGATCCCCACGCGCAAAGGGCTGCGGCGAGGAGGGCGGTCCGTGCACGGGTCGTAGCGGCGATTCTCGGATGTTCGGCGGCGTACAGGGCGACGGACCACGCCCCCGTGACGACGATCCAGACCGCCTGCGCTAGGCCGGAAAGGTAGACGGCCCCTACGCCTCCCACCAGGGCGAGGGCGTAGGGAAGGGGTGCGCAGAGCGGCGAGCACAACCAGGAAGAGACGGACGCAAACGGCGGTTGGGAGCTTGGCAGGGACACGTCTTCGTCCCTCCCGTCCCGTGCCTCCGCCCGCGCTGGCGGTGGCGCGTCTCCGTGCGGGGCGAGGGCGTTCGGTTGGGGTGGGAATGCGGGCCGAGTTCGACGTCAAGGTCCGACGTCGAGGTAGGGGCGGATCTTTTCGAAGGTCTTCGGGCCGATGCCGGCGACGTTCTGCACCTCGTCTACCGAACGAAAGGGGCCGTGCTCTTCGCGGTAGGCGACGATTTCTTGCGCCCGGGTTGGGCCGATTCCCGGCAGGCGCGTGAGTTCTTCTACGCTGGCGGTGTTCAGGTTTACGCGAAGTTGTTCCGCGCGGTTTTCGCCCTCAAACGAAGTCGACGACGCCCGTGCGTCGTCGCCCGACGGGAGCTCGCCGATGCGCGGGATGTGGAGCACCTGTCCGTCCCGGAGCGGCGCCGCGCGGTTGACGCGCGTGATGTCCGCGTCTTCCGTGAAGCCGCCGGCGCGTTCCACGGCTTGGTAGACGCGGACGTCGCTTTCCCAAAAGGCGTAGACGCCGGGCTCGCGGACAGCGCCACGGATGTCCACGAGGACGGCGGGCTTTGCAGGCGCCACCGCGTCCTGGGGCGTCACGGGCGAGGAAGGGGCACGCCCCGCAGCCGAGGCAGCGTTGGGAATGGCCGAAGCGTGGGCGGCTTCCGCCGTGGGTGCAGGCGGGATGCGCTCGGCCCTCGCTCCGAGGTGGCTTCGGAGAAGAGGGTAGGCGATTCCCACCGCGAAGAGGACGGCGGTCGGGAGGAGGTACGGGGCGTGTTCCCTGAGGAAGCGTGTGAGCGCTTCGCGCAGGCTGTGCCTCACGGGATTTCCCTCCTACGGAAGGTCCTCGCGGGAAGAAGAGGCGGAGGTGGGGGAACGGTCGAGGGGGGCGCCTTGCGCCCACGTCCGTTCGAAGAGCTGCGCGAGTTCGGCCACTGTCGCGGGATTTCCGAGGAACGCGAGGAGTTCTTCGTTGCTTTGGGAGGCGGCGAGCGTGGCGTTGTAGGAGCCGAGCGCGGCGACTTGTCCGTCGACGAGGAAGAGCTTGAGGTGCATGAGCCCTTCGTGTTGGTTGACCCGTACGTCGACGCCGTTTTTTTGTAGGTCGGTGAGGAGGCCCCTTTCTCGATCCCCCCGGCTCTGGCGGGCGTCCGTGATCAGCCGCACGGGGATCCCCCGCGCCCGGGCGCGCAAGATGGCGTCGGCGATGGCGGGATTCGTGAGGTCGTACATCGCGACGTCTACGCGCGTGCGCGCTCCGTCGAGGAGGGCGATGGCGGCGTGCTCGGGCGACGGTCCCCCCCGCGTCCAAAAGAAAGAAGCCTTGGGCGCGAGGGGAGCGAGGGGGAAGTTTTGGCCGATCCAGAAGGCGAGGGCGAAGACGGCGACGAGCCAGGCGAAGTCCGCCCTCCGAAGGGGAAGTCCGGACGGCGTCGGGTAAGCCGGTCGTTGCCTCGGCGTCGTACGCGAAGCGCGGGTCGTGGACACGATCGATCTCCCTCGAAGGTTTCGGGCGTGTCGGGTGGGGGGTAGAAAAAGCGAGAAGGCCCGTCTGCATTAAAACAATGAAGAGAAAGTACCGCCGCGAAAAGCGGGGCTCTGCCCGTGTTCGCCATCGACCGCAATCCCGGGCGACGGTTTGGCGTCAGCTTCCGTACAGGATCTGCCGGAGAAGGAAGAGGACGACGAAGTGGAGGGGGTAGTAGGCATACGGGAGCCACCAGGGACCGCGAGGAAGGCCGAACGGGAACCGATCGACGAGCCAAAGGACGGGAAGGACGAAGAAGCCGCCGAGGGCGAGGGCGAGGTACGGCCAGGCGAAGGAGAGAAAGTTCAACGCGAAGAGGTTTCCGAGAAAGAGGAGAAAGGTGGCGCCGCACCCGATCTTGGGCGGAGGGGCGAAAGAGCTTTCCTTAGGGGTTTGTACGCAGCTTGCGAGGAGGGCGGAGGCGGAGACGAAAGTGATTCCCGGAAGGCCGTAGTCGACGAAGGGTGCGGCGGCGAGGCCCAGCACCAGGGCGAAGGCGCTTCGACGGCGCAGGCCCTCGTAGAAGAGAGCGGCAAAGGCGAGGGTGAAGAGGATGTTCCAGTAGAGGAGGACCGGGCGTCCGAGGAACGTCGGCCAGGAAAAGACGGCAAAGCCGACCTGGGCGACGAGGGCGAAGGGGAAGAGCCGCTTCAGGTAGCGACCTACGGGGTAGCCCCGGGCGAGGGTCGCCCCCATGAAGAGCCCGAAAATCGGGTAGACTACGCGTCCGGGGAGACGCCCCCAAAGGTCGAAGGGGGCGGTCATCGCCACCCAGTGGTCCCAAGCCATGAGGAGGAGGGCGGTCCAACGCGCGAGCTCGCGCTTGCCTCCCGAGGGGAAGAGGAAGGCGAGGGCCTGGGCGAACTTCGTATCGTCTCGAAAGAGGCGCGGATTTCTGGCGAGCACGCGACTGCTCCTCTCGCGTCTTCTGATCGCGCCCGCCGCGGTGGGTGCGCTGCGAGGCGGCTGCGGTTCGCGACCTGTTCAGGGAAGTGGGGCGTACTCGGGATCGGTCCACATCTCGTCGAACTTGCGGGCGAGGGCGCGCGCGGCGTCGCGGTCTCGGACGGCGACGAGCACCTCGTCGTTCCGCGTTGCCGCGGAGCGCGTCAGGTTGTAGGAGCCGAAAAAGGCGAGCTCCCCGTCGACGACGACGAGCTTGAGGTGCATCTTTCCGGAATAGGTGTTTGCCCGCACGGGAATCCCCGCCTCGCGAAGGCGCTTGAGCTGGCGGGCTTGGGCTGCCTGGCGGCTTTGTTCGCGATCCGTGAGGACGCGTACCGCCACCCCGCGCCGGTGGGCATCGAGGAGGCCGTCGGCGAGGTCGGCGTCGGTGAAGGAATAGGCGGCGACGTCGATGCTCGCCTTTGCTTCGCGCAGTGCCGTACGCAGGGCGTCCTCCGGTGCGTTGTCGCTTCGCGGGGAGTAGACTTCGGCAGGTGCTTCGAGGGGTACGAGGGTGGGGGGTGCATTCGTTGCGCCGGTGGCGTATCCCAGGACGGCGACGGCGAGCGCGAGGAGGAAACGCGTCCACGGCTGCATGACCTCCCGGTCCCCCTCCGGCGATCCGATCCCGCCTTCCGCGTGTTCGCTCGACGGGGCGGGCGTCTTCGAAGACAGTGTACGGCGTCGTGCGGGGAAGGACAAGGTGCGGGAGGAAGGCGTCATCCCTCACTCCCTCTGGCCGAGGAGGTAGACCCACTCGCTCAGACCTTCGCGCGGCACGCCGTCGACGAAGCGGATTTCCCGCTTCCAGGCGTAGGTGCGCCGGACGGGGGGAAGGTCGAGGCTGCGCCTGACGAGCTTTGGGGGTGGAAGCGCGAGCGCGATTTCCCCCTCGACGGAGGTCGGCCCTCGTTTGTGCACGGTGACGAGAAACTCTCCCCGGTAGCGCATGCCCGCGCTTCCCCGAAACGTCGCTTCCGGACCTTTGTCGGCGGGACGCGAGGATGGGGGGCTTTGCGCCGGGATCTCCTCCGAGGATAAAGGAGATTCATGCGGAGACCCTCGTCCCTCGTTCCCTCCCCCTCCCCCGGCGCTCCGGGGGAAGGCAAAGGCGACTGCCAGGCCGCTCTTCGCCTGCGCTTCGAGGTCGGCATCGAGGAAGGCGAGTTCCAGGAGGTCGCGCACCCCGGACAAGCGGGAGGCTGCAAGGAGGACGAAGGTGACGCCCAGGGCGAGGACGCCGAGGACGAAAGGGAGGGCGAAGCCCTGGGAGCGCGTGTGCATCGGTTTACCCGCCCTCCTCGTCCGGGGGCAGGATCCACGCGGCAGGCAAGGGCCAGGGCGTAAAGAGGAAGGACCCTTTTTCCCGCCCCCGTTCCACTTCTACTCGGAGGTAGTTTTCCACCCGGCACGACGCCCCTTCTCCTCCGGTACAGATCTCCCGTCCCGCCTCGTCGGTAAAGCGGAAACGAACCCCTTCTCCTCCTGGCCAGACGGCGAGGCGCCCCTCTTCGTAGCGTTTCTTCCACCGCAGGGACGAACGTCCGTGCGCGTCGAAGTCGGCGTACAGTTCGTACACGTGGGTTTCGCCGGCGGAGGAATACCGCGCCCGCACGCGCCACGGTTCCCGCCCCTCCTCCGAACGTCCGCCCCGAGCCGGCGGGACGACTTCCCAGGCGAAGGGTTGGGTGCGCACGGCCGTGGGCTCGGATTTTCCCGTCCGACCCGGCGGGTAGCCCTCGGCAAAGAGGCGCACGTCGTTCCGCACGTAGAGGGCGGAGGCGAGGAGGTCACGACGCACGGCGAAATCTTCCGCCTTGCCTTCGAGGCGGCGCAGGCCGGAGAGGAGAACCCAGGCCGAGGAGGCGAGGAGGGAAAACAAGGCGAGGGCGAGGAGGACCTCGAAGAGGGCAAAGCCCCCGGGCTTTCTCGCGCGTTTCCCCCGCACTCGCCTCCCTCCCGACGCACACCTCCCGGTTCGAACGGCGCTCACCGGGCCTTCATTCGTCGTCTGCACGGGCGGTCCCCCCTTCGTCCGTGCGGACGAGCACCGTGCTGTACAGATGCGCCTCGCAGTCCTCGCCAAAGGCGACGGCGAGGTGGTACACGTGGCGCGCCGCGGTAAGCGGGTCGGAGACCTCCGAGGTGGGGTCGGTTTTCTCGAGCTCCACGCGCTCTAGGCTTTCGAGCCGAGGGGCTTCGGCAAGGCGCGCGGAGGACTGCACGGCGCGGGCCGTTTCCTCAAGAGCCCGGGTGAGGTGTGCGCGCGCTTCGTCCTCGTCCCCGCATTCGCCCCGCTCGCATTCGATCACGAATGGCCAGCGGGCGAGGAATTCCCGATAGGCTTCGAGGCATCCTTCCCGCGCCTTCAGGCGTGCTTCGGCGCGGTCCACCTCCCGCCACGCTTCGAGGAGGAAGGCGACGAGGAGGGCGAAAAGGCCCGTGGCGAGGAGCAGCTCCAGAAGGGAAATTCCGGCATCGCGGCGTACCGGAGCGTTTCGGCGCCTTGTCACTTTTCGTAGAGGCGGCCGGTCTGCGCGGAGATCCCGTACGGCCGCTCCCTTCCCCCCCTTTCTACGAGGGTAAAGGTGTGCGACGGCGGGCGCAGGCGTCCCGTCTGGCCGAAGGCGACCGTGCCGCCGCCACGAACGCCTACCCCGGGAGGGAGCTCGCCTTCGGCGGTCCGCAGGGAGCCGTCGGTGCCCGCGAATTCCAAACGATAGGTCCGCTCGTGGTCGCTTCCGGGGAGGATGACCCTCCCTTGGGTTCCCGCGAGCGCGGCAACGGTGCGCACGAGGAGGAGGTCATCGTCGAGGTCGGCAACGGCGCACGCCGTGCGGGCGTGCCCGAGCGCTGCGGAGAGGGGCCCATAGGTCACGCCCAAGGCGAGAACGAGCAGGGACGCGACGAGGAGAACTTCGACCGTCGTACTCCACACGGTGGATCCCATCCTTTGCGGCGTCCGGGTCAGAAGGAGGCGAGGGCGGCGGTGAGGGGGAGGAGGATGCGGAGGAGGAGCGAGGCGGCAAACGCCGCCGCGAGAACGAGGGCAAGGGGTTGGGCAGAAGCTGCGATGCGCCCCAGACGTTCTTCGAGGTCTTCCTCGAGGAAGGCGGCGTACGCGGTGAGGGCGTAGGAGAGCTCGCCCGTCCGCTCGCCCAGCCCTACGTAGATGCGCCAGCGACCGTCGAGCCAGGGGATTTGGTCGAGGGCATCGGAAAGGCGATCCCCCTCCCTGAGCCGCGCCCGCACGTGGAGGTAAAGGGCGGCGGCGTACGGCGGCGGGGAGAGCTCGACGAGCTTGCCGAGCGCCCGGTCAACGTCGTACCCCGCCTCGAGGAGGGCGGCAAGAGGTTCGAGGGAACGGACGGTGGCGGTGGCGCGGAGAACCGGGCCCACGGAGGGAAGGCGAACGGCGAAGGAGAGGAGGCGAGGGTCTCCCGCTCGGAAGGCGATGGCCGCAAGCGCTGCGATGAAGGCGCCGGCCACCAGAAGGATCAAGAGCGAGACATCGAACGCGTGCAGGCGCGCCTCGGTGAGGTCCTTTTGCCCGACCGCATCCGCAAAACCGGCAATCCGGGGAACGAGGTAGGCGTGCGCCAAGACGGCGAAGAGGAGGACGACGGCGAAGAGGAAGGCGGGGTATGCGAGTTGACCGGCGAGCTTTCGCTGGAGCGCGATGCGGCGGCCGAGGCGTTCGGCGAGGCGGCGCAGCGCATCGGCGTAATTTCCCGTCCGTTCGGCGACGGCGACGAAGGAAACCACTTCTTTGCTCCACCCTACCGCGGCCAAGGCTTCCGCCAAGGGGACGCCGGTCTCGAGGAGCGAGAGCACGCGCCCTAGCGCGTCCGACTTCCTCGGGGATTCTTCGGCGCGCACGGCTTCGAGGGCTTCCGAAATGGGGATCCCCGCCTCGAGGAGTTTGGCGAGTTGCCAGGCAACCCGCCGCACGTCTTCCTCGGACCAACGGCGGCGCTCCTTTCGCCTCGGAAGCCCGCTTCCCGGGGGCGGTGCGCCTCGGTCACGGTTTCCAAAGCGGTGCAAGGTCCGAAGCTTCACCCCCGCGCTCACCGACCTTCCGCCCCCTTCGCTCGTTTTTGCGTCCGGCGATGTTTCCGAGGTGGAAAGCGCGGTATATCGGCGGGCCGCATCTTTCGTGGGGCTCGCCTTCCGGCGAAGGCGCGTCCGGGCGGGGAGAATCCCGCCGCGGCTCCCGGCGGAGAAAGAGGATCCCCCGAAGTGCTTCGCGGATGCGTCGCGCGGAAATGCCGAGTTCTTCGAGGCGGAGGAGGGCCTTGGCGGGGGAGCCGGCGTGGAGGGTGGCTAAGACGAGGTGGCCGGTGAGGGCGGCGTGTGCCGCCCAAAAGGCGGCCTCCGCATCGCGAATTTCCCCGACGGCTACCACGTCCGGATCGTGGCGAAGTACGGCTCGAAAGGCGACCCCGACGGTAAGCCCCGCGTGCGCGTCGAGGTCTACTTGAAGTGCGCCCGAAATTTCTGCCTCTACGGGGTCTTCCAGGGTGTAGACGGAACGGCCCTCGCGCGCGAGGGTGGCGAGAATCGCGTACAGCGCCGTCGTCTTACCCGTTCCGGCGGCACCGGCGATGAGGACGAGACGTTCTCCAGCTTCGAGCCAGCGTTCGAGACGGGCGCGTTCGCGGGCGGAAATCCCAAGCGAGTAGAGGTCCTCGTGCAGGGGACGCGGGTAGAGGATCCGCACCGTCGCCTTTTCCCCGTACAGGGTGGGCAAGGTGGCTACGCGGAAGGTGTAAGATTCCCCCGCAAAGTCGCGGACGAAGCGGCCGTCCTGGGGAAGGCGCGTTTCTGCGAGGTTCAGGTGGGCTGCCAGTTTGAGTCGGCGGAGAAGCTGTTCGCCCGCTTGTCGCGGTACTTCCGCCTCTGGGAGGAGGGTCCGACCTACGCGAAGGTGCACGCGCCAGGATTGGGGCGTCGGGTCAAAGTGCACGTCGCTCGCCCGAAGGGCGATGGCCTTGCGGAAGAGGTGCATCTCGGGTTCTTCGCTATTCATTTGGTCCCGCCCCTCCGGCTACCGAACGAATCCACTCTACCTTCGGTTTGCCGTCGTCGCCGTAGGTAAGGGAGAAGGTGCCGGTGCCGCAGGCGAGAAGTTCCGCTTTGGGGATGTTTTCCTCTCCATCGAGGTACCCGGCCTTTCGCAACTCGTCCACGACCTTTCCCAAATCCGTTTCCCCGTCGGCCGGCTTGTTTCCCCCGTGGTCGGCCATGTACTCGACGACCGCGCGGCGGAGGATCTCCGCCCGCGCCGTGCAGATCCTCGACTCCCCGCGCTGGTAAGCAGAGAAGAGGTTGGGAGAGACGAGCCAAAGGAGGAGGGCGAGAAGGCCGACGACGAGGAGGACCTCGAGAAGCGTAAATCCGCCCGCGTGCAGCTTCCGGCTCGGCTTTAGGTACGCTCCGGCGGGGCTTTGTCGCCGCAGGAGAACCTCGTGCAAGGGTCGGGCCACGGTTGGTTCACCTCCTCGTGTTCGGCGTTGCGGTCCGCCGGAAGCGCGTGCGGTTCGCGGGACGGAACGCGGCTTGCAGGTGCGACTCTATTCTTCACGTGTACGCATTTTCCGGCGAGACCTGTACGTGTATCCTAAACCCAATCTAGGTGCGTGTGCAACACTTTTTCCCATTTTCGACAGAAAGCAAAGATATTTTTTCTAGACACCGTACGACACGAAGCGAGGAAGACTTCGGAAAATACGAGAGGTCGTGCGCGCGTTGACGGTCGATCGCCGTTCGGCTATAATCCCACGAGATCCTTTATTTTTTACATGAGGCAAAACAAGAGGTATGGACAGAAGACGGATTCGCTCGTGCATCGAAACGCCTGCAAGGAGGGAGACGCCGTGGCCCATTCTTCCGTTCGGTTCGATCCCGCCCCGCCATCTGCCGTCTCCCCCGGACGCGTCGTCCTTGCGAGCCTCGCGGGGAGCATCGTGGAGTGGTACGACTACTTCCTGTACGGGACGGCCGCGGGGCTCGTCTTCGGAGAGCTCTTTTTCCCGAGCGAGGACGAACTCACCTCTCTCATGTCGTCCTTTGCGACGTTTGCCGTGGCCTTTTTCTTCCGCCCTTTTGGTGCGGCATTCTTCGGCTCTCTGGGCGACCGCGTAGGGCGCAAGGCGGCGCTCATGGCCACCCTTACGCTCATGGGCCTCGCCACGGGCCTCATCGGGATCCTCCCCGGTGCGGCGGAAGTCGGGATCTTTGCCCCGGCGCTCCTCGTCTTCCTCCGGATCCTTCAAGGGTTTGCCCTCGGGGGCGAGTGGAGCGGTGCGATTCTCCTCGCCCTCGAGCACGCCCCGAGGGAACGGCGGGCGTTTTTCGGGAGCCTCCCCCAAATCGGGCCGCACGTCGGATTCCTTCTCGGTTTGTTTGCCTTTGAGGCGGTCACCGCGGCGTTCGGGGAGTCGGCCTTCCGCCAGTGGGCGTGGCGGATTCCCTTTCTCCTGGGGATTTTGGGAGTTCCCATCGGTCTCTGGCTCCGACGCGGCGTCGGGGAAACCCCGGACTTCCTCGCGGCGCAGAGCGAAGGGCGGACGCACGGTTCGCCGCTTCGGAAAATCGCCTCCCGCGACCTTGGCAAGCTCCTCGCCGCCGTAGGGATCAAGCTCATCGAGACGGCGCCGTACTTCCTCTACACCACCTTTCTTATCGGCTACGGGACCAAGGTTCTCGGCATCCCCCGGAGCGATCTCTTCGGCGCTCTCGCCCTCGGCACCGTTGCCGCCATTCTCGTCACGCCCGTCTACGGAAAGATTGCCGACCGACCCAAGCGGGCGGTAGCGCTCTTTGCGGTCGGGGCGGTGATTGCCGTTCTTTACACTCCCGCATTTTTCACGCTCGTTGGGAAGGGCACTCTTGGGCTTTACGGCGCGATGTTGTTTGGACTCGTAGTTCCGAGTGCCATGATGTCGGCTGTGATCGGGACGCTCTACGCCCGCGCCTTCCCGCCGGAATACCGGTATACGGGAGCTGCGTTTGGTTACCACATCGGGTCCGCCCTCGCCGGCGGGACGATGCCGTACGTTGCGGCCTTCCTCCTCAGCGTGAGCGGCGGAAGTTTCTGGACGGTCTCCCTCTACCTCGCCGTGCTCGGCGGGATTTCCCTGGTGTCTCTCTTCTTCCTCCGACGGGGGGGTTCGGAAATCGTGGCTAGTGACTCGGAATAGAGTAGCTCGAAAACTATTGACATTATCGGATGGGGCTGGTATAGTTTAGCCGGGATGTGATGAAGAAGGAAGAGACGAGCTCACAGAACTCGCCGGCGAAAGCCCGGGAATTCATTCCGGGGATGAAGCCGGTTGTACATCTTTGATACTAACGATAAAATATTCATGAAGAGCAACGACAGAAAGACGGATGGGGAAGGCCAAAGCCATAAAAGCCATCCGCAAGATGAAGGACAAAGAGGCCCGCTGGATGAAAGACCGGGACCACAAGATCAGCCGGGCCATCGTGGACTGGTGCCTCGCCCGTGGCGTGGGAATCATCCGGATGGAGAAGCCGGAAGGGATTCGCCGGCGGAACACCCGGAAGCGCGACTTCGGGCGATCGCTTCATTCCTGGTCCTTCTACCGGCTTCAGCAGCTTATCGCCTACAAGGCGCAGCTGGCGGGCATTCGCGTCGAATGGGTCAACCCGAAGGATACCAGCCGGACGTGCCCGCGGTGCGGGTACCGTGCTTCGGAGAACCGGAGCGGCATCCGGTTCCGGTGCCGGAAGTGCGGCTTTGAGGCCCACGCGGACGTCGTCGGCGCCTGGAACGTGAGTCTTGCCATTAGCGGCCTGGCCGAGGCGGCGTAAGCCGCCGTTCGAGGGCCGCCGCCCGGTGCGGTAACGCCTTTCGGCGGAACGCAGCCGGGGCGGGCCGAGACGTAAGCCCCGATGGCGCTGCGATGAAGCCGAAGCTGAAAGGCATGGGGCCGAGCCAGCGTTAACCTCCCCGTGGGAATCCCCGAATTCATTCCGGGAAGGAGGTCAACGCAACATTGGGTCTCAGTGATTTAGTTGCAGTTTAAAATAACTGTTAGGTGGTTTTTGGCGATGATGAGTATTAAAGTAATTAAATATGTATTGAAGGATTACTACAGGACACTTATTAGTAAAGTTGAACAAAAGATTGAAAAATTCGCCCCTGAATTTAAATCCGCTTCAAAAATTATTGTCACGTTTCGTTTAATAGTTGGTATTATGGTTGTTATGTTACCATTTTTAATAAATATTACAGAAATTAATATTTTATCTTATTTTATTAGAAAATATTTTTTATGTGTTGCAATTATCCTATCTACACTAAGTATTGTTATACTTTTATCTATTTTGGATTACAACATTAAAGAACAATACAAAGATTTATTTGGTTATGGTACAATGGCATTATATGTTTTAATTAATTATAAAGAAGGATTTATTTTCTTTAATTGGTTACTAATACAAACTATTTTAGCATCAATTTTCAAACTTGTATACTTATTTCTTATTTTACCTATAAACCTTATTGGGTTGTTGTTAATTATTAAAATGGCTTTATTTAATCATCCTAAAAAAGAAATGTTTAAAAAAATTATTTATTCAATATTGGGACTAGAAATCATATATGTATTAATTACTCTTTTGATTGATAAACCCCACAACATTTCGACTTATTTAACAGCGTTCAATTATTATAACCAAGAAAATATTTTTTCCATTTTTATTCTTTTGTTGTTTATTATTACATGGAATTCATTTGTACCAAAATTAACATCGTTTAAGAAAATAATCTACGATCCTTTTAAACTTAGCAAAAAGGAAAATGTTTTTTTGATACCATGGAAATTAATCATACATATTTTTATTATTATGCTTGTTACAAATATATTTATAGAGCTTAAGAAATACATCTTTAATTTTATAGTATTTAGTTATTTTTATAACTCGCAGTTAACAAAACTTAAATACATTAATTTAACAAGCTTTGAATCTTTTGGGCCTTTTTTATATTATATTAAAAAACTCGATAATAAAATAGGGCAAAAGATTTTAAGAAATATACAACTTAATAATTATATTATTCTATTACCTTCCATCCTTTTTTATATAATATTTACAATATCAATCGGAAATATATATTACTCAATTATACTTGTTCTTCTTTTTATTCTTGACTTAGAGTTGGACTATTTAATCTTATTAATATTTCCTAAAGTATTAGACAAAAGTGAACTAAACAATTTAAGGTTTCATACTGTAAAAGGCATCACATCGGCTACTTTAGCCGGCATCGGATTGACATCTCCTTTAATATATTTGATCAATAAAAATAAAAACTTAAATTTACAAGTTAATTTACTTTATATAGATAATAACTTTAAATTAGTTGTTGTCATTGTTTTACTTCTTACTTTAATAACAATTTTGATAAAAGAAGTGTGGATTAAAAGTTTTTTCGACGATCTGTATAAATAATAAATAATTTTAAATAAAATTGATTTTTGGAGGGAATCAAATGATTAAAGTAGAAAATCTCAATTATATAATTAAAGATAAAAAAATTTTAAAAAATGTTTCTTTTGATATCCCAAAAAACTCTGTGACGCTTTTAATAGGACCTAACGGCGCCGGAAAGACAACAACATTGGAACTAATTGCGGGCATTCGTAAAAATAATAATGAATCATTGCAACTAATTAATAAGAATTACAAAGTTTTATTGCTAGATTCGTCATATTTAATTTTCGACGAACTAACAGCCAACGAGTTTTTAAGTTTTATTTCAGAATTAAATAATGTAAGTATTAATTATTTAAATGATGTTATAAAGGAGTTTAGGAAAATAAATGTGCATAGTTTTTTAGACACTAGATTAAAATACCTTTCGAAAGGTGAAAAACAAAAGTTAGTATTTATGACGGCATTTTTAAGCAATGCCGATATATTACTTTTTGATGAGCCTTTTAATGGTTTGGACATTTATTCTTTAAAAATAATAAAAGAAATGTTAAATATTTATAAAAAGAAATATACTTTTGTTATTGCGACACATGATATACATGATTTTAGTACATATGTTGATTCATGCATTATTTTAAAAGAAGGTGAAGTAATAAGGCAATTATTTAAAAACAAAGGAGAGGGATTATTTGAATGCAAATATGATAATTAATTACTTAAGGATCAAATCAGAATCAAATATTATTAAAAAACTTTTTTAAAAGAGGTGTGCAAAAATGAATTTAATTCTAACCAAAACGCAAAAAGTTTCTTTAGTATTTTTGGTGTTATTATATCTTAATTCTGTTTTGTTTAATACTATAGCTTATTTGGAACACAATCCCCCAAATTTTGATGATACTTTTCGTAGCATTGATGCGCAATTAACATTTATAAAAATAAGTTCGGAAGTAGTTTCTTTATTTTTGTTAATTTTTCAATCATTTTTATACATTATAATTTTAAGGATTATAAAAGCAAAAGCTTTGCCTTCATTTTTAAGAAGTTTATTTTACACAGCATTATCTTATTTACCTTTTATTATAGTTTCACATTTTGTTTTTTATTTCATGGGGGCGAACGAACTCTTTAATATATCGCAAAGTAATATTTTTACAATTATGAATTCAATTTTAGCTCCAATTTTATACGCTCTTTTTGCTTTTCGCGATAAAATAATTGATAAATATAAACTACTGTTGTTTAGTATAATTTTGATTGCGCTTAATATTATTCCAATGATTGTAAATCTTTACAGTTAAAAAAGATTTAATATAGATATTGTTTGTTACTCATATTATAGCGAGGTGTTTTGACATGAATTCCTATCCGGTAGTTTTGGAAGTTCGAGAAGTCCGAAAGCGCATCGGCGGTCGAGAAATTCTTAAAGGCGTCGACCTCGAAATTCGTCGCGGGGAAATTTTTGGTCTCCTCGGCCCTAACGGTGCGGGCAAGACCTCCCTCATTCGCGTGTTGCTCGGCCTCATGCGGCCTGACAAAGGAAGTGTCCATTACTTTGGCATGTCGCTCGCGGATGCGCGAGAGAACGTCCTTCGAAGGGTGGGTGCAATTATTGAGAAGCCCGACGCGTACCCGTACCTTTCGGGCTATGAAAACCTCCTCCACTTTGGACGGATGCACCCCCAAGGGGTCACGAAAGAGCGCATCCTCGAAGTTGCGCGTATCGTGGGACTTTCCGAGCGAATCCGCGACCGCGTATCGCGGTATTCCTTGGGGATGAAGCAGCGCCTTGCTCTCGCGATCGCCCTCCTTCACGATCCCGAAATCCTCATCCTCGACGAACCGTTGAACGGCCTCGACCCCGAAGGTATGCGCGACGTTCGCGATCTCCTCCGTCGCTACGTCCGCGAGCGGGGTGGGACGGTCCTCGTCTCGAGCCACCTCCTCCGCGAGATGGAGCTCATCGCCGACCGCTTTGCGATGATCGAGCGGGGGCAAGTGATCGCCGTGGAGGAACTCCGCGGCACACCTCCTCTCGAGGAACGGACGACCTACCTCCTCTACCTCGCCCCCGAAGAACGCGTGCGCGCGGAGCTTCCCGCAGTTCTTTCGGCGCTCGTTTCTTCTCCTTCGGATGAGCAGCTACGCAATGGAGAATACGGACAGGCGCAGGCAAACGGGGAAGATTCCGTTTCTTCTTCACCGGCTGGCATGCTGGAGTTTCCATCCCCTGAATCGTTGCGAGAGCTCGTACCGGGCTGGAACAGCGAGGTGGAAGGTGGGGTTTGGGTCCAGGTGAAACTTCCGTCGTTTCAGGTACCCGAGCTTCACCGCGCACTCGTCGCCCGCTCGGTGAACGTGTATGCTGCCGTTCCCGTGCGTACCTCGCTCGAGGAACGCTATTTGAATCTCGTTCGCTCGGCGCGTGAACGGGAGAAAAATTGGGTTGCCGTCCCCCACGGGAAAAAGGAGGGATGAAGGTGTCTAACATGGTATTTGAAGCCAAAAGCATGCAAAGCCGCGTGCCATTTTTGGCTCTTGTGCAAAACGAATTCCTCAAGATCCTCCGCCGCAGGGAAATCCTTTGGTTTGGTCTGATTCTCCTCCTTGTCTTCGGAGTTGCGTTCGCCTGGACGTGGCACGAACGTGGTTCCGCACGGGCGGAGGCGGACAGCGGCCTCGGCTATTGGGAAAGCAAGTTCGATCGGAGCATCGAACGGTCGTCCAAAGAGCTCTTTCCGGCGGAAGCCGACGAAAACCTCTCGCCCGAACAGAGGGCAGAGGCGGAACGCGCACGGGAAGAGATGCTGGCCCAAATTCGCGCCGAGAAGGAGCAGGTGCTCGGCGCGTATCGGGAACGGGGTGTACCGCCGGCGACGCCTCTCTCCGCTTGGTGGCACGTGGACAGGCTCTGGCATGCGACGTTCGGGCTTCTCGCCTTTTTCGTCTTTGCGGAAGGGGTCATGATCCAGACCTCCGAGTTTTCCGAAGGCACCGTCCGCCTTCTCTTCGCCCAACCGGTTACGCGCACTCGCATCTACCTCGCCAAGACCGTGTCCCTCCTCCTCCTATACCTCTTTGCGGCGCTCGCTCTGGCGGCCCTTTCGTTCCTCGTCTCGTTTGTCTTCTTTCCCGGCGAGTTCGATGCCGCGATCCTCTGGAGCGACGACCGAGGGGATGTGCAAGTGCTCTCCTACGGCACCGCCCTCTTGCAGGTCATGGGGACGGATGTTCTGGGCGAGGTGTTCTTTATCCTCCTCGGCTTTTCTCTCGCCGCCCTCCTGGTGAAGACGGTGTACGCCTTCGCCTTCACCCTCCTGGGTATCTTCGGGGGAAACACGGCACAAGCGATTCTCTACCTTACGACGGTCATTCTTCCCGGGGCGTCGGGTGCGGAGGTCCCGCCGCTCGTCCGTTGGATCTTTCGGGTGAGCCCCCTCACGTACAGCGGAAACCTCGCTCCTTTCCTCTTTCGCGACCTCTTGGCGACCGGGTCTTCCCTTCCTTTTTCCGGGGGAGAAACGGTCTCCACCTCCCAGGGAGGTCTCACGATCTCGATGGAGCGGATGTCGCAGTGGGGAATAGAGAGCCCTCCCTTCCTGAGCTCCCTGTCGGCGAGCTACCTGCAGGTCCTGGACGGTATTTCCCTTTGGGGTGGCGTGGGGATCCTCCTCGCCTGGACCGCAGCGTTTTGGCTTCTCGGGTATGTCGCGTACGTACGACGGGAAGTGTGAGGGAATTTGCGGGCTCGGTTCGAACATCGCCTACGAGTTCCTGCACGCACCCGCCGATTGTGGGAAGGTATTTCGGCGGCTCGGAGCCGGGGCTTTCCTCGGATCCGGGCTTTTTGCTTTTCGTGTACGGCGCCGCAAGTTCCGCTACATGGGCTTTCCTCCGGGCATAGGGCGGCCTTCTTTGGAACGGCTTTGGCGAAACGAGTACAATGGACACGCGGAGACGATTTCGGGCGGTAAGGGCGTTGTTTCCCGTGCGGCAGGAGGGAGACGGCACGGAGCGAAGCGGAGGTCTTTCGTGCCGGAGGTTCCCTCGTCCAAAGGGGAGCGAGAACACGGCGGGGACAAGGCGGGGTTTCGGTCCGACTTGATCCCCCTCGCAAGGAATCGTCGTGTTGGGGGGTAGGACATGACGGGGTGGGAGGGGCCTACGGAGAAAGGTTCTTTTGCGGACGATGTCGTCGGGGGCGGGCCTTCCCGCGAGGAACTCGCGAGGCGGCTCGCCTCCGTGCGCGAGGCGATCGACGAAGCGTGCCAAAAGGCGGGCCGACCGGCGGGCTGCGCGAAGCTCCTTCTCGCCTCCAAGAACGTACCTCCCGTGCAGATCCGCACTGCCTACGAGCTCGGTGCCCGCCTCTTCGGGGAAAACCGCGCCCAAGAACTCAGGGCCAAGGCCCCCGCTCTGGCGGACCTCGCGATCGAATGGCACTTCATCGGGCACCTCCAGACGAACAAGGTGCGGGACGTGCTCCGGCACGCGGCCGTCGTCGAATCCCTCGACCGCTTGGCGCTCGCGGAAGAGCTCCACCGCCGGCTGCACCGCGAGGGAAGAAGCCTCGACGTCTACGTGGAGGTGAACGTGTCGGGGGAGCCGACGAAGCACGGGTTGTCGCCGGACGAGGTTCCCGCATTTTTTGCCCAACTCGTTCGCTACCCTGCCCTCGTCGTGCGGGGGCTCATGACGTTGGGCCCCAATTCGGAGGATGAGGTGACGGTACGCCGCGCCTTTCGCGCCCTCTACGAACTGCGGGAACGTCTTCGGCAGGAAGGCTACCCGAACGCCCCGCTCGAAGAACTCTCCATGGGGATGAGCCGGGACTTCCCCTGGGCGATCCTCGAAGGCGCTACGCTCGTCCGCGTCGGGACGGCGGTTTTCGGACCTCGGCTTCCCTGACGTCCGCCGTCGAACGGGGTGCACGGGTGCATATATTTCGATATCCTAAATATGTGGATGCTGTGGACGAGGGTGGTGGCCTCGGTGCACGCGTGGAAAGCCGCAGGGCAGGTGGGGGAAGGGAGTGGGCGGGCCAAGCGTCCCGTGCGGAGCTTGGTGGTGCGCGAACTCCGCGGGTCCCTCTGGGAGATTTTGGCCGTCGTGGGACTCACGATCGCTGGGGTGACGGCGGAGCTTTCGCTGCCCGGCTTCTTCGCCCGTCTCGTAGACGAGGGTGTGGCGCGCGGCGACGTGGCGGTCGTCGCGGCGACGGGGGGGCAGATGCTCCTCGCGACGTTTTTGGCCCTGGCGTTTCAGGTGACCGCCAGTCTCTTTGCCGCCCGCTTTGCCGCCCGCTTCGGCATGCGCGTGCGCGCGGAAGTTTTTCGCCGCATCGTGCGCTTTCCCTTCGGGGAGTACCGCCGCTTCGGCGCGGCGACCCTCCTCACGCGCGCCACGAACGACGTGGGGCAGCTCCAGCAGGCCCTCTATCTAGGGCTGCGTCCGTTTCTCCGGGCGCCCATCACCGCCGTCGTCGGCCTCGTCCTCGCCTTTCGCCTGAATCCCCGCCTCGCCCTTCTCTTCCTCGCTTCGCTTCCCGTCGTCCTCGTCTTTCTCTACGTCCTCTCCCGCCGTGCCATCCCCCTCTATACGGACGTCCAACTCCGCATCGACGCTCTGAACCGCGCCGTCCGAAGCTACCTGGGCGGGGTGCGCGTGGCGCGGGCGTTCGTCCGCGACGTGTGGGAAGCGGAGCGCATCGTCCGGGCAAGCGCCGATCTGCAGGAAGTCTCCGTGCGCGTGAGCCGGGTCATGGCCCTTTTGGGGCCGGCGATGACCTTCACCCTGAACGCGACCATCGTTCTTCTCCTTCTCTTCGGTGCCCGATTCGTAGAGCGGGGGAGCCTCTCCGTAGGTTCGCTCATCGCCTTTGTCCAGTACGCCGTCTTCCTCCTCGGGGCGTTCCTCACGCTCGGAATGCTCTTTTTCCTCCTCCCACGCGCCCTCGTTTCCGCGGGCAGGCTGGACGAACTTCTCCGCGTTCCCGAAGAACGTCCGGACGCGGCGGAGGAGGAGATCCGCTCGGAGGACGAGGGGAGCCCAAACGGCGGACAAGAAAGCGCACGGGAGCGCACGGCGCATGGGACGGGAGGGGCTGAAGCGGATTCTGACACCGTCCGGGGAACGCCGCCGCCGGCGATCGCATTCGTGGGGGTTTCGTACCTCGCGCCCGGCGCGGAGCGCCCCCAGCTCGAGGACTTCCACCTGCGGATTCCGCCGGGGGCGTTTGTCGCCGTAGTCGGCGGGACGGGGTCGGGGAAGTCGACGCTCCTTCGCCTCCTCCTCCGGTTTTACCCGGATTTTCAGGGGCACGTGCTTTGGGACGGCGTGGACGTGCGGGTGTTTCCGCTCGGGGTGTACCGGAGGCGGATCGCCTACGTACCGCAGCGGCCCTACCTCTTCCGCGGGACCGTGCGGGAAAACCTCCTCTACGGACTTCCCGAAGGGGAGGCCGTATCCGACGACGCCCTCGTTTCCGCCCTCAAGGCGGCGTGTGCCTGGGAGTTCGTCGCCGAACGCCCGGAAGGATTGGACGCCCCGGTCGAAGCGGGAGGGCGCAACTTTTCCGGCGGTCAGAGGCAGCGCCTGGCCATCGCCCGCGCCCTCGTGCGGCGGGCACCGCTCGTCCTCTTCGACGACGCCTTTTCGGCGTTGGATGCGGCCACGGAGGAACGCGTATTGGCCAACCTCCGGGACGAACTTCGCGGAGCGACGGCGCTCTTGGTGACCGGGCGTGTCTCTGTGGCCCGGAGGACCGACTTCGTCGTCGTCCTCGAGGCCGGGCGCGTCGTCGCCACGGGGACGCACGCGGAGCTCCTCGCCTCGAGCCCCGCCTACCGCGACCTTTTCGCCTCCCGCCGCATCGCCGAGGGGGGTGAGGGGGCGTGAGCACGGAACGAACGCGCGCAGGCGCGCGCCCGGGCGGCGGGGGACACGGCGGCTCGGCCTTCCTCCGGCCGACGGAACGGCCGCGCGATGCGCGGAGGACCGCCCGCCGCTTGCTCTCCCTCCTCGCCTCCTATCGCCTGCGCCTGGCGGGGGTGCTCTTCCTCGCCGCCCTCTCGACGCTCTTCGCCGTCCTCGCTCCCCGCCTCATCGGTGAGGTGACGAATCTCCTCTTCGCGGCCGTCCAGCAGGGAGGGGTTGGCGGCGCGCCGGCACTCATCGCCTGGCCCCGCCTCGGCGCGATCCTCGCCTTCCTCGCGGGCATCTATGCCCTGTCCTTCGCTGCCTCTTACCTCCAGCAGGTTCTCATGGTCGGCGTAGCCCAGGACGTCGTCTTTCGCCTGCGCCGCGCCGTGGCGGCGAAGTTCGTCCGCCTTCCCGTGCGCACCTTCGACGAGCGGCCCCACGGGGACCTCATGAGTCGGATGACGAACGACCTCGACCTCCTGGGTTCGACGCTCCAGCAGAGCCTCGTAGACGCGTTTACCGCCGTATTCTCGGGCGTCGGAATGCTCGCCATGATGCTGGCCATGAGCACCCAACTCACGGTCCTCACGGCGCTCCTTCTTCCCCTCGCCGGGGGGATCGTCGCCGGACTCGCCCGGCGCGCCCAGTGCCTCTTTCTTCGCCAGCAGGAAGCCCTCGGGGCGGTGAGCGCGGTCGTCGAAGAGCACGTCCGCGGTTTCGAGGTGACCAAGGCTTTCGGGCAGGAGGAACGGGCCGACCGCGTTTTTCGAGAGCGAAACGCCGAGCTCTACGCTTCCGGCTGGCGGGCGCAGTTCGTCTCCGGCCTCATTTGGCCGGGGATGAGCTTCGTCGGGAACCTGGGGTACGTCCTCCTCGCGTGGGCCGGGGCAATCCAGGTTCTCTCCGGACGCCTCTCCGTAGGGGACGTGCAGGCCTTTCTCCAGTACGCGCGCCAGCTCAACCAACCCGTGACGCAGCTCGCGAACGCCTCGAGCATCCTCCAGTCGACGATCGCCGCGGCGGAACGCGTCTTCCGCCTCCTCGACGAACCGGAGGAAGACGACGCGGGCGATGCGCGCCCGGAGGTTTCCCAAAACGTGCGGGTACACTCTGGGGAGGGTGCCGGGAGTTCCCGTGGGGAAGGGGAACGGAAACCCTGGCGCGCCCGAGGGGACGTGCGCTTCGAAGACGTGTGGTTTGCCTACCGCTCCGAGGAGCCCGTCCTCCAAGGGGTTTCCTTTCACGTGCCCGCGGGCATGCGCTTGGCCATCGTGGGGCCCACGGGTTCGGGCAAGACGACGCTCGTGAGCTTGCTCCTGCGCTTCTACGACCCGGAACGGGGGCAGATCCTCCTCGACGGGCGGGATCTTCGGAAAATCCCCCGAGAGGTACTAAGGCGCCAGTTTGCATATGTGCCGCAGGACGCGTGGCTCTTCCCCGGGACGCTGCGGGAGAACCTCCTCTACGGCCGCGGAGAAGCCGAGGATGAGGAGATCTGGGAGGTCCTTCGGGCCGTCCGCCTGGCAGACGTCGTCCGGGCTCTTCCCGGCGGCCTCGACACGGTGGTAGGAGAGGACGAGGATCTCCTCTCTCAGGGAGAGCGCCAGCTCGTGACGATCGCCCGCGCCCTACTCGTCGATCCCCCCGTGCTCGTTCTGGACGAGGCGACGAGCGGCGTCGACCCGCACACGGAGCGCCTCGTCCAAGACGCCCTCGAGCACGCCTTTCGCGGACGCACGAGCATCGTCATCGCCCACCGGCTTCAGACGGTGGAGCGGGCCGACCGCATCGTCGTCTTGGAGCGCGGCCGTGTCGCAGAGGTCGGCACGCACGAGGAGCTGGCCGCCCGCGGAGGAGCGTACGCCGCGCTCCTCGCCGCCGCGTCTCGCTGAGAGCTGATTCTCGGCTTTTCCGGTATGTACACCGGAGAGGCTAGTGGTTCCATTCCTCACCTTCGAGGACTCGACGGGTGCTGGAAGAGGTGGGCCTTGATCGGGCGTTGAAGAAGAATGCGTCGCAACTGCTCGGCGGGGAGCGGCAGCGCGTCGCCATTGCCGGGCGCTGGTAAACGAGCCGAGGATTATTCTCGCCGATGAGCCGACGGCGGCTCTCGATGGGAAAACCGTCGTCAACGTTCGGACGGTCCGGCATCCGTTCCGCAACTCGTGGACAAATATCCCAAAAGAGGGATACGTCCCGGTTGCTTCCTGCTTCATCGGCGGGGTGCTCGTAGACCGGGTTGACCCGTTCCGCCGCAGAGTCCGTCTCCTGAGGCTACTTCCCGCGGAACTCGCGGTAGGGCAGCCTATGTGCCGATTGCCAGGGCAAATTTGAGCAGATTCTTCGCCCCGCGTCCAGGTGATCAGGTGCCTGATCAGCTGATCAAGGTGATCGGGTGATCAGCCGACAGCGCGTTCTCGTCTCGGTCGTGGTGTGCACCGCAAACGGGACACGTCCACGCCCGGACGGAAAGCGGAAGTTCGGGAAGAACATGCCCGCAAGGAGAGCACGTCTTCGACGTCGGCTCAAAGCGGCCTGCCTTCACGATCCGCACGCCACGAAGCTTGGCTTTCGCTTCGAGGAGCGCCCGGAAGGTGCCCCAGCCGACGTCGGCGATGTGGCGCGCCAGATGGTCGTTCTTCAGCATCCCGGCGACGTTCAAATCCTCGATCGCGATCACCGGATGCGTCCGGACGAGTTCGGTCGTGAGCTTGTGGAGGAAGTCCAGCCGGATATTCCGAATCCGGCGGTGAAGTCTGGCAATCTCGAGACGCGTCTTTTCGTAGTTCTTCGTCCGCGTTTTGAGCTTCCCGTGCTCGTCTCTTACGCCTCGACGAGAAAGTTTTCGCTGAAGTCTTCTCAGACGTTTGAGCGCGTGCCGGAGAGGTCTCGGGGCATCGGTCTTTCGGATCGCCCCCGTTTCATCCGCCAGCGTCGTGAAGCTTTTCAGGCCGGCGTCGATCCCTGCAGCCGGCCCTCTCGGCGGAGGGGGATCGGGAATCTCCTCTTCCACCGTGAGGCTCACAAACCACCGGTCGGCCTCGCCTCTCACGGTGGCGTGGAGGATGCGTTGTTCCGTGTTGGGATCGAGTTCGTATCGGTAGGCTCTATGGATCTTCACGCTGAAGCGCCTCCAGCGCCTTTTTGCCCGTCGTCTCGCGGAACGCTTGCCGTACAAGCGGGCGGCCAGGGACGTGAGGACCTCGGTCACATCGCGCACCAGATCGTCATCCACCTCTCTTTCTTCGACCACCAGAATGCGGCGTCCCTGCGCCCGAAGAGAAGCTTCGATGTATTCAAAGCCAAAACGCGTCAGCCGATCCCGATGTTCCACGACGATGGTCGTTACGTTCGGGTCGGAGAGGAGCTTGATGAGCTCCTTCCGCCTGCCCCCAACGGGGAAGGCCCGCATCTTTTCGGGTCTCAGGTCTGCGGCAACCGAACCGCTACCTGGCGTTTTTCGTCTCCTCCGTCGGTCATAGGGTTTCCCCTCAGTCATCCTCGGGGGCACATACCGGGCGGGAGTGTAACCCCGCCTGTCCGTCGTCCTCCTTCCCCCACTGCAGGGTGTTGCCCGGGACCCCGGAAACCCGGGCTTGGGAGAACGGCGGACTAAAGCTTAGACTCAACCTGTTCCCCCGAACATCCACTCTAGCCAGTCGGAAGGGCGTGAAGCCTTTTGGGATTGTAGAAGAGGAAGAGCCTGCGCCGGGCCGCCTTAAACAGGCCGAAGAGTTCGCTCCAAATTACCAAGTCCCCATCTCTTATGTGGTGAAGGAGGTTCCCAGCGGAAAGGAGTGGTGAGGGTGGATGCAGCTTCTTTGGTTAAACGCATTCAGGAAGGTGTCTGGCAAGCTTTTGAAGTACTTGTTGAGCAGTATAGAGAGAAAGCGCTTCGGACGGTCTATTTCATCACTGGAAGCAAAGATATTGCCGAAGAAACCGTGCAGGAGGCATTTGTCCAGTGTCATAAAAAATCAAGGGTTTGCGTGATCCGGCGACTTTCGAAAAGAGGTTTTACCACCTCCTGACCAGGATATGCTGGAGACTTACCGCCAGGGAAACAGGAACTGTTTCCCTGGAGTCCCTCATCGATAGGGGCCAGGAATATGCTTTTAGTGACGGCTCTGTGGGGGATGCTCTAGATTGTAGTCCAGGGTACTCCAGAAAGAGGCTCTTTTCAGGGATCCCGGCAAAATTTTTTTCAATCCCCCTTGACAAAAGGTCACCAAGGTATACATTAGAGCTTGGAGGAGGGGAGCCCCTCACCCTGAAAAAACCAGAGGCGGGCAATTGCGGCCCCAGAAAGGGGGAGGAGGGGAAAGGGGCATAGGCTGGGAAAAACCGTGCTGAGGGAATAAAACTGAAGGAGGAGGGGGAGGTGGCAGGGGATCAGGTGATAAAGCTTAGAGAAAAGCGTTTTGTGGCAGGAAGTTGACTTTAGGAAAATTCCATGATGAAAAGGAGTTTGCTTCTATGTTCGGGAAGAGATTGGGCTTAAGGTGGCGGGCAGTTCCGATGGCGTTACTGGTGCTGGTGTTGGTGCTGCTGGCCTCACCGGCTCTGGTGGGATTTGCGGCTGTGCGGGGCTACCCGGAACTGGCTATTAGCCTGGTGGATCAGGAAGACCTGCGGACATATACTCAGTTGATTAAACAAGTTAAGTCCAACGAGGGGCTGGACGACCAGGAAAAACAGGAAGCAATAAATCTGATAGAAGAAAAATACGTAAAATCTCGCAACGCAAAGATTCCTGCGGATAAATTGAACGTAGATACTCTAGAACGAGCTTTTGAACGGCGAATGGCTCTAGAACGCCAGTATGAGAAGAGTATGGGTACGATTCTAAACAAATATTTTTCGGATGCTAACTATAAACAAATAGCAGTTTCGGTAAAAAAAGAAGATAAAATCCTGGCTATGAAGAAAATTATAGAGCTGCTTGATACGAGAAAGCTTCAGGGTCAGGAAAAGGCACTGGCTCTCTATTACTTAGATAAATTCGCTCCCTATGCCGGCGACGAACAACTTGCTGCCCGTAATCGACAGTTTAACGTGCCTGATAGAGATGTCGCGGTAACATACAGCTACACAACAAATAGCTACAATCGAACCAAGGCTAGACAATACATAGACCACTATTGGAATTCCTATAATCCTGACTTTCCAAATCTCACCTATATTGGAGGAGACTGCACCAATTTTGCTTCCCAGGTGCTTCATGCAGGCAACCTTCCCATGGACTATCGTGGTGGCTGGTATGTCTATCCTAAGCAGATACCACCAAGATACCCAGCACCGAAATCAATAGGAGAGCTTAATTATTCTTGGTCGCTAGCTGACCCGAGTTCGTGGATCAGTGCCAAACAATTCAATAGGTACTGGTCTCAGCATGTGTACTCCAAAGAACGCTACTCCGGAACTGAGTTGAAAAACCTACAGACTTTTGATGATGTCTGGCGCAAGGCATGGCACGGAGATGTCGTGCAAATCTTGAGGCCGGTATGGTGGTGGTACGAACCGTACCATACGTTAGAAGTCTATTCTTTTACTTTTATTAGTTCCAAAGATATAATTCTTGCGGCACACACTAATAATACCAAAAGCCTGTCTTTTAAAGAGATTATTAATAGGTACCCTAATTACAAGTTCGACATTTTTTATGTAAAACAAGGTTACTAAATCTCGAGCAAAAAGCAAAATAAAGATAGTCTGAAGGGACTCTGCGGCAAAACCATGCTGTACTTTGGTCATGGAGATTCTTCCAATCTGGATTTTTCTGACTTGTAATTGCAAAACCATGCGCAAAATCCGGTCTATTCTGCGATCATTACAATTTTATATATGGAGGTGAATATTTAATGTCGTTAATGCGATTTCTTAAATTAAAAAGGTGGCATGTAGCGGTAACTTTATTATGTTTTGTTATTGGATTGGTGGGGATTGCGTTGTGGGTTTCTACAGATAAATCAAACCGCAGTGAAAGGGTTCGACTAGTTAAGCAACTGGATGAACGGGCCAGGGAAGACCCCAAGGTGGTAGTTGAAGCATTTATGTGGGCGGTAGCTCATGATGATAAGGAACTTTTAAAAAGAACTATCGATGTAGATCAATTGTGGGCCGATTTTGATACGTCATGGGTGTGGGTGTGGAAGCCGATTAGCATCGAGCTTTCTCCTGAATTTAAGGACGAGATTGATGGTTATACTTATAGACATGCTAATGTACGATTTTTTAAGATATCAACATTCCCAAAACCCGGGCCTCTTATAAAGGTTTTTCGGGCTGCTGGCTTTTTTCGCGGCGAGATGTCTTGTTTGTTAAAAAAACAAAATATTGACTCTCCTTGGTTAATAACCAGTATAGGTATTTAACGCTAAATAACTTGAAGTTGTCTACTATACGGAGTAGTGACATTAGTGTCAAATCCAAGTGTGATGCAGGTAATATCTGTTAAGATAACCAATTAGACGTTCTATATATTTCTATATATTATGATCTTGAGAGTTTGACCAGTAGGAGTAGATGTTGAAGCCGTTTTTAAAGCTGTATTCACGACCTAAGCCAAGTACCTGAATTTTCCTTCTTTAAAGACTCTATTATTCGACGCTTAATTTGATATACAGCTTTTTGTTTATACCCGGCTTGCGATGATAAGTATAGCACTTTAGCCAGTCGTAAAGGTTGTTGCTGGATTTCAAAAACATCATATGGGACATATGATGAGCTCCAGCTTCGCTCCAGCTTATACCCCGCTTCTTCATCCTCACCGCCAAAACATGGTTTATTTCTGTTTTGCTGGCCCCTAATCCATGAGCTTCTGTAACCCTTACTTCCTTTACCACTTCTGTCTAACTCCAGTCCCTTACCCCCCCCGTTTGTCTTCCAGATACTTGCGTTCCTCCTCTACCCTCTTCTAAGATGAGTTTTTCGCCCGGAGCTTCTGGGAACAGGGGTTGCTGGCGGTATTTTTCATGGTTGTCAAAGATTTTGTTTCCCATGCCCTCGGGGAGTACAATCGAAGTACGGGGGGATTGCGATGGGCGAGGAGCGACCCTTGGTCTCATTTTCGGATGCGAGGCCCACCGAAGCGGCCGCGCCGTTCGGAAGGATCGTCGGCGGCGCGCTCGTTCCGCATCCGCCCGTAATGGTCCCCGAGGTCGGGGGAAAAGAGGCACGGCGCGTGGCCCAGACCTGGTCGGCGCTGAAGGCGCTCGGGCGGAAGATCGCCGCCCTTCGGCCCGAGGTGGTGTTTTTCCTCACGCCCCACGGGCCGGTGCGCTGGGAAGCCGTCCCCGTCGTGCGCGCTGCCCGCCTGGAAGGAAACCTCGGGCGTTTCGGCGCGCCCGAGGCGCACATCGTCCTTCGAAGCGATCCGACGTTTGCCGAAGCGGTCGCCGCCGCGGCGGAAGCGCAAGGTGTTCCCACCGCCTTTGAGGCGGCCTACCCCCTGGATCACGCCGTCGTGGCGCCCCTTCTCGGCCTTCGCGCGGGCGGGTTTCCCGTGGAGGACGTGCCCACGCTCGTGATAGGCCTCGGCCTTTTGGGATGGAGGCGGCTCATGCGGTTCGGCCGCGCGCTGCGCGCTGCCGCCCATGACCTCGGAAAGCGCGCTCTCGTCGTGGCGAGCGGGGACCTCTCCCACAGGCTGAGCGCGGAAGGCCCGTACGGCTATGCCCCCGAAGGGCCGGAGTTCGACGCGCGGATTCGCGACATCTTCGCCCGCGCCGCAGCGAAAGAACTCCTCGACTTGGATCGGCGGCTCGTGGAAGGTGCGGGAGAGTGCGGCTTCCGCCCCCTCCTCGTCCTCTTCGGCGCTCTGGAGGGCTTACCCGTTGAGACCGAAGTCCTCTCCTACGAAGGCCCCTTCGGCGTAGGGTACCTCGTGGGCTTTGCCCGCGTCCGGGAAGACGATCCCTTCGATCCGCCGCGCTTGGCCCGCCGCGCCCTCGAGCACTTCTTGGCCACCGGTGAGTACCTCCGCGTGCCGCGTTCCCTTTCCCCGCTTCTCGCACGGCCCCGCGGCGTCTTCGTGACGCTCCACAAGGACGACCTCCTGCGCGGATGCGTAGGCACTGTGGAGCCGACTCAGCCGACGCTGTACGAAGAAATCGTCCGCAACGCCGTCGCCGCTGCGCGCGAAGACCCGCGCTTTCCGCCCTTACGGCCGGAAGAGCTGCCCGACGTGCGGATCTCCGTCGACGTCTTGGAGCCGCCGGAGGAAGTCGTTTCCCTCGAAGATCTGGATCCCCGTACGTACGGCGTCGTCGTGGAGGCGGGACGCCGGCGGGGGCTCCTCCTCCCCGACCTGCCGGGGATCGACACGCCCGAGGAGCAGGTGCGCATCGCCTTGCGCAAGGCCGGGATTCCACCCGGGACGCCGTACCGGCTGTACCGCTTTCGCGTCCGCCGCTTTCTCGAGCGGCCTTAGAGACGAAGGAAGAGGACGGGTGCGGGGGCCGGTCCCCCGGGGTTCGTTCCCTCGATTCGGGGCAAGCGAATGCATCCGGCTGCTTACGGGGGTTTCAGGGTCTGCGGGGTGGGGCCGGCCCGCTTCGGGGGAAGGGATCCGGACGCGGGTGCCGGCGCTCCGGCCGCAAGGAGGGACGCGGTGTGAACGAGGAATTCGTCCGCGAGGCCGCCGCGTACGAGAAGCTTCCCGACGGGCGCGTGCGCTGCCTTCTCTGCCCCCACCGGTGCACGCTGCGCGAGGGGCAGACCGGGCTCTGCCGCGTGCGGCGTAGCGTTGGCGGCCGACTCGTCACGCTGAACTACGGGGCGGTGTCGAGCCTCGCCATCGACCCGGTGGAGAAGAAGCCTCTCTTCCACTTCTATCCGGGGCATTTCCTCCTCTCCCTGGGGACGTGGGGGTGCAACCTCCACTGTCCCTTCTGCCAGAACTGGGAGATCGCCCACGGAACGCCTCCCGTCCGCTTTCTCTCGCCGGACGACGTCCTCACCCTTCTCGGCCGCTGCCCGGGGTGCGTGGGCGTGGCCTTCACGTACTCCGAACCTACGGTGTGGTACGAATACGTGCGCGACACCGCCCGCCTCGTCCGCGCGCGAGGAGGGCGCGTCGTCCTCGTCACGAACGGGTTCATCGAGGAAGCGCCCCTTGCGGAACTCCTCCCCTACGTGGACGCCCTGAACGTCGACCTCAAATCTTTCCGAGCGGAGACGTATCGGCGCGCCCTCCGCGGCCGCCTCGATCCCGTGCTGCGGACGATCGCCCTCGCTGCCAAACGCGTCCACGTGGAAGTCACCACGCTCCTCGTCACGGGGATGAACGACGACCTCGAGGAGGTCGAAGAAATCGCCCGCTTTCTCGCCTCCGTGAATCCCGAGATCCTCCTGCACCTGTCCCGCTACTTCCCCGCTTACCGCTACGCGGAGCCTCCCACGCCGCCGGATTTCCTCCTTCGCGCCTATGCGATCGCCCGCCGCCACCTCCGCTACGTGTACGTGGGAAATTTGCGGCAGGTGGACGGAGAGACGACCTACTGTCCCGCGTGCGGGAGCCCGCTCCTCGTGCGCGAAGGGTTCGTCCTGCGCGAGGTGAACCTCGAACGGGACGAAGACGGCGCCTGGCGCTGTCCGTATTGCGGGCAGAGGATCCCCATCGTGGGCGATGTGGCCTTTTTTCCGGGGAAGTGACGCGGCCGTGCGGGAAGCGGGGAGGAGATGGCGGCGGGGCTTCTCCCTGGCACGGGTAAAGCTCCACGGAGTTCTAAGGGAATTCTAAGATTTGCGCCGTAAGGTAGACGTCAGAGTTCTGGCCGGTTCGGACCGGATTGCGAGGGAGGCCACGACGGTGCCCAAGAAAATCTGGATTTCCCTTCTCGTCCTCATCCTTCTCCTCGGGAGCGGCGGATACCTTTTGTGGTCTCGGGCACAAGCCCAGAAAGTTACCAATTTTCTCGATTCCTTTTCGGAGGCCCGCGTCGTCCGCGGCAAGATCACCGTGGGAGTGAACGGATCGGGATCCGTGGAGTCCGCGCAGACGGTATCGCTCAAGGCGGAAACGGCGGCCACGGTTTCGGAAGTTCTCGTCAAGGCGGGGGACCGCGTCAGCGCAGGCGACGAGCTCGTCCGCTTTGCCGGGAAGGACATGAGCGCGCAGATTTCGCAGGAAGAGGCCACTCTTGCCGAGCTCCTCACCCAGCGCGAGCAGCTCGTGGCGCGCATGCAGGCCCAAGAGCAGGCGGCCGCAAAGGAGGAGACGATCGTCGCTCCGGCAGACGGTCTCCTCGCCGACGTCGTCGTCCACCCGGGAGATCCGGTGTCTCCGGGGATGCAGATCGCCACGCTCACGCTTACGGGGGAATCGCGCCTCGCGGTGTACGTCGCGGAAGGAGACGCGGCGAAGCTGCAACCGGGAACGGCGGCAGAGGTTTCCCTCGGCGGGGAATCTAAGGAAACCCTGCAAGGTCGCGTCGTCTCCGTAGATCCCTTTCTCGACGTCGTGGAGGGCGTGTCGGCGCGAAAGGTGACGGTACAGGTCGTCGGAACGGTGCAGGAAGGGGTAAAGGCGCAGGTCGTTTTTCGCCTTGCCGACGGCTCCGTCGTATCCGCCTTGCAAGAGGGCGTTTTCCTCTCTCCCGAGCGGATTTCCCTCCGCGCGCAGACGGAAGGTCGTGTCGTCCGCGTGGACGGAAAGCCGGGTCAGGTCGTCTCTCGGGGACAAGCGGTCGCCGCAGTGCGCCCCGTTTCTGCGCAGGATGCAAATCTGGCGTCGCAGCTATCCCAGCTCGACGACCGCATCGCGCAGTCGCGGCAGCGCATTGCCCAGTACCAGGCCCAGGGCGAGGCGCCGGATCCCGTCAAGGCTCCCATCGACGGAAAGATTTCCCAAGTCTTTGTCGTCGCCGGGCAGGCGGTCGTCCCCGGGCAGGACCTCCTTCACATCATCGACGATCAAAGCCTTCAAGTGGTCATCCACGTCGACGAGCTCGACGTGAACAAGATCAAAGTCGGGCAGACGGCAGAGGTTACGGTGCAGGCCGTATCGCAAACCCCCCTCAAGGGGGACGTCCTCGCGATCGGCGACGAAGGCGAAGTGCAAAACGGAGTCGCCACCTTTCCGGTGACCATCCACGTCCCCGCGGTATCCGGTCTCAAGATCGGGATGACGGCGGAGGCGCAAATCCTCGTCGCCGAAAAAGACGACGCCTTGCTCGTGCCCGTAGAGGCGGTGGTCCGCCGTGGAAACGCGGCGTTCGTCTATGTACCCGTTTCCTCCGCAGAAAGAGGCCAGGAGAGCACGTCCGGGTCGAAGTCCCCGGAAGGCGGAGGGGAAGATTCGGCAAAGGCCAACGGGCAGCCCTCGGCACCTCCCCCTCTTCCGCCCGGTGTGGCGCTTCGGCCCGTTGAAGTGGGACTCATCGGAATTCGGCAGGCGGAAATCGTCTCGGGACTCGCCGAAGGCGACGTCGTCCTCGTTCCGCGCCCGGTTTCCGCTCAGGGAACGGGGGGATTCCAACCTTCCCCGAGTCGGGAGATGGCCGTCCCGGGGATGATGCCGCGGGGAGGCCAAGCCCCCGGTTCAAGCACACCCGGGGGCTCTTGGGGAGGTTCTCGGAGCGGAGCTCCAGCACCCTCTAATTCGGGAAGCCGTTCCGGCGGGGATGCCTTCCCGACTCCCGCACAGCCGGGGGGAGGGGGAAGTCGATGACCCCCCCTCTCATCCGGCTCGAACGGGTTTCCAAGGAGTACTCCATGGGCGAAGAACGCGTGCGCGCCCTGGACGAGGTGAATCTGGAGGTCGACCGGGGGGACTTCGTGGCCGTCGTCGGTCCTTCCGGCTCCGGGAAGTCCACGCTCATGCACATCCTCGGGTGCCTCGATCGTCCGACGTCCGGGCGCTACGAACTCGACGGCCGAGAGGTGGGTCACCTTTCGGAGGCAGAGCTCGCCAGGATCCGGAACGAGAAAATCGGCTTCGTCTTTCAGCAGTTCTACCTCCTCCCCCGCCTTACGGCCGTCGAGAACGTCGAACTCCCCCTCGTGTACCGAGGATGGCCTCCCAGACAGCGCCGCGAACGGGCGAAGGAGGTGCTCGTCAGCCTGGGCCTCGAAGGGCGCCTCTACCACTTTCCCAATCAGCTTTCCGGCGGGCAGCAGCAGCGGGTCGCGATCGCCCGCGCCCTCGTGGGCGATCCGGAGCTCGTGCTCGCGGACGAGCCGACGGGGGCGTTGGACAGCCGCACCGGTAAGGAGATCCTCGAAATCTTCGCCGCCCTCCACGAGGAGGGGCGCACGATCGTCCTGATCACGCACGACATGGAAGTCGCCCGCCGGGCGCGGCGGCGCATCGCCATTCGCGACGGGCGCATCGTCGCCGATGAGGAAAGAGGGGAGTAGCTTGCTCGTCCTGGAGATCCTGCGGATGGCCTTCCGCAACCTCTCGGGGAACCCGTTCCGCACGTTCCTCACGATGCTTGGGGTGATCATCGGCGTGGCGTCTGTGATCGCCCTCGTAGCCGTAGGCCAGGGAGCGACGGCCCGCGTGACGGAGCAGATTCAGGGGCTCGGATCCAACTTGATCTCCGTGAACATCGTCGGGCGGGGGTCGCAGACGGCCCTGAGAAGCCAAGACGTGGAAGAGTGGGTGAACCTCCCCGGGGTAGGCGCCGTCGCCCCCGAGGTGGTGGGTTCGGCGACGGTAAAGGCGGGCACAAGCAGCGTGAGCGTCCCTCTGGAGGGGGTTACACCTGAGTTTGCCCGGGTGCGCAATTTGGCGGTGGCGGAAGGACGGTTCATCTCCGACCTCGACCTCCTCGCCCGCAGCCGCGTCGTCCTCCTCGGGGCGAACACGGCGGTGCAACTGTTTGGGTCCTTCGACCCGGTGGGGCAGGAGGTTACGCTCAACGGCACTACGTTTACCGTCGTGGGCGTCCTCGCCCCGATGGGGACTACGCTCGGGGCTTCCAACGACGACCGGGTCCTCGTTCCCCTCACGACGGCGGAGAGGTTCCTCCAGAGCCGCGGTGTACGCACGGTATACGTCCAGGCCGCTTCTTCCGACGAGGTACGCGTGGCCGTCGACTCCCTTCGGCGTGAGCTCATGCGCACCTTTCGCGGCGACGAAAACAGCTTCAGCATCTTCACGCAGGAGGACGTCCTCCGCACGATCGGCTCCGTCTCCAACACGCTGAGCCTCATGCTCGGGGGGATCGCAGGGATTTCCCTCCTCGTGGGAGGGATCGGGATCATGAACATCATGCTCGTCTCCGTGAGCGAGCGGACGAAAGAGATCGGCCTGCGGAAGGCGATCGGCGCGCGCCGGAGTCAGATCCTGCTCCAGTTTCTCTTGGAATCCCTCGTCCTGAGCCTGCTCGGCGGGGTCTTCGGCGTGCTGGTGGGGTTCGGCATCGGCGCGCTTCTCGAGCGCGTCCTCCACATCCCCGTCCTCATCAACTGGTCGGTGATCGGCGTGGCGACCCTCTTTTCTCTGGCCGTAGGTCTCGTCTTCGGCATTCTTCCCGCGGTCCGCGCGGCCAACCTCGACCCGATCGTCGCCCTCCGCTACGAGTGAGATTCGAGGGGGAGGCGGACTTCGGCGCGCGTCCCTCCCTCGGCTCGGGGGAAGAGGTGGAGCGTCCCCCCGTGCGCCTGGACGATGATGCGCGCCACGGCGAGTCCGAGGCCGCTTCCCTCCCGCTTCCTTCGGCGCGCCTCTCGGCCGCGGTAAAAGCGGTCGAAGGCGCGCTCGCGTTCTTCGGGGCCGATCCCTATGCCGCTGTCTTCGACCTTGAGAATCGCCTGCCTCCGCGTTTTGTCGCTCGTTAGGACGACGGCGGCGCCGCCGCGATCCGTGTAGCTCACGGCGTTGTCCAAGAGGACGGCGACGATTTGGGCGAGCCGTTCGGGATCGCCCCAGACGGGAGCCGGTTCCGTGCGTACTTCCAGAAAAAGCCCCTTTTCTTCGAAGGCCGGACGGAAGGCTTCGCTCTCGCGGCGGACGATGTCGGCAAAGTCGACGGGGCGTTTTTCCACGGCGAGCGTGGCGGCGTCCGCCTTCGCGAGCGTGAGGAGGTCGCCTACGAGGTGCTCGAGGCGAGCGAGTTCGCCGAGGAGGACCTCGAGGGTGCGCCGCTCTTCCGCCACCGTGCGTTCGCCGTGGCGGCCCAGGCGTTCGAGGTTGAGCCGGAGGACCTGCAGAGGCGTTCGGAGTTCGTGGGAGGCGTCGGCGACGAAGCGCCTCTGGGCGGCCCACGCCTCGCGAACGGGGCGCAGGGCGCGGTCGGCGAAGACAAGGCCCAAAAGGGCGGACACCGCCGCAAAGAGTCCGCCGGCGAGGAACGCCTGCCGGCGCAGGTTTGCGAGGAACTCTTCTTCGCGGGCCAGGGGATAGAGGAGGAGGGCGTAGCGGGCGTCGGCAGGGGGGGAGGGAGACGGCGGTCCCGTTCCCCGTGGGTAGATCTGGCCGTTCCGCGCGCCCGGTGCGGCGAAAGTCCCTTCGGGGAGGCGGACGAGCACGTAGCGAAACGCCTCCCCGTCCAGCTCGACGCGGGCGGGCGCCGTGGCGGGAGAGGATCCCCCCAGGTCGACCTTTTTTTCTCCCGCGAGCCGCAAGAGAGCGGTTCGGGCGGCGTCCGAGAGGGGGTCGTACGGCCGGACGGCGAGGGGGATTTGGGGAGGATCACCGAAGTACACGAGGAAGAGGCGCCCCGCCTCGGGAGCAAAGGCGGGGCGCCGCTCGAATTCCCCTCCGTGTCCGGCGGCGAGGGCCATTGCCCGGCTGCGGAGGAGGTTGTCGATCCTGCGGTAGAGCGCGTCTTCCGTCGTCCGCACGAGGAGGACGAGAAGTGCCGCGGTGAGGATGAGCACGGACGCCGCCAAACCAAGGGCGAGGTGGCGGTACGTCCGGGCGAACATGCGCGCGGCTTCCGGGTTCAGCACCGCCTCTTCCTTTGCGCGGAAGCGATTCCGTATGTTCACGAAGATTGCCCCTCCTCATCCCAGCGGACGAGGCGGTAGCCGCGTCCCCGAACGGTTTCGATGGCCCCTTCCAACCCGAAGGGCTTGAGTTTTTTCCTCAGGTAGTGGATGTACAGTTCGAGCGAGCGTTCGTCGGCCTCTCCTTCGACTCCCCAGACGCTCGCGATGAGCCGCTCGCGCGGGAGGACTTCCCCGGGATGGCGAAGAAAGGTGAGGAGGAGGCGCTCCTCTGTCGGCGTGAGCTCTACGGGCGTGCCGCGGACGACGACCCGGCGCCGGGCGGAGTCGAAGCGGATTGGCCCCACGCCGAGCGTCCCGTGGAGGTCGACCTTCCCGCTGCGCCGGAGGACGGCGGCGATGCGCGCGAGGAGTTCTTCGCCGGAAAACGGTTTTACGACGTAGTCGTCGCCTCCGGCGACGCTCAAGCCGCGCACGCGGTCTTCCACCTGGTCGCGGGCCGTGAGGAAGATCGCCGGCGTTTGGTCCCCCCGCTCGCGCAGCCGCCGGAGAAAGGTAAACCCGTCGACGTCCGGGAGGACGACGTCGACGAGGTAGAGGTCGTAGAGCTCGCCCAGGGCGTAGGCCTCCGCCTCGTAGGCGTCCTCGGCGCACGTGACCCGGTATCCCGCCTCTTCGAGGAGCCCGGCCACCGCCTGTCGGAGTGGGGGATCGTCTTCGAGGAGGAGGATTTTCAGGGAAGCCACCGCGGTTCACCTCGAAAGGAGGAGTGGTCGATGCGCAAGGTTTCCGTCGTCACCCGCGAACGCGAGGAGCTCGTGGACATCACCGCCGCCGTCGCCGAGGAGGTGCGGGCCGCGGGGTGGGAAAACGGCGCGGTCCTCGTGTACGTGCCCCACACGACCGCGGGCGTCCTGCTGAACGAACACGCCGATCGGGATGTCGCCCGCGACATCGTCGCCCACCTCCGCCGCGTCGTGCCGCGCGATCCTTCCTTTCGCCACGCGGAGGGAAACAGCGACGCGCACATCAAGGCGGTCCTCACGGGTACCCACGTCCTCGTCCCCGTCGCAGGCGGAGCGCTTCAGCTCGGGCGCTGGCAGGGGATCTTTTTCGCGGAGTGGGACGGTCCCCGCCGACGCGAAGTGTGGCTTACCTTTTTGCGCGAAGGATGAGGTCCGCGTCCCCCCCGCCCTCTCGTCCGGTCTTCCTTCGGGGGGCGCGCGTGACGTACGGGTTGTCCAGGAGGAAAAAGCGCCACGGGTAGTCCCGCGCCTCCCCCGCGTACTCGATTCCGATGCGCGGACTTTGGCCCACGAGTCGATCGGGCACCGGCTCGCCCCGTGTGAGGTAGAGGGGCGGGCGGCGCAGGTCGTGGCCGTAGTGCGCGCGCGTGATCCCGAGCGCCTGCGTGAGCCGCCCCGGTCCGCTCGTGAGCCGCGGTTCGGGTAGCCCCCGCGCAAGGCGTCGCTCGACGTCCTCCACCGGAAGCCCGCGGCGCCGGGCCATTTCCGCTGCGCCGGCGACGGGTTCGAGGGCGCGAATGAGGACGGCGTGCGGAACCTCCGCCTCCGCGGTGACGACGTTCAGGCACTCGTGCATTCCGTAGATGAAGTACACGTAGGCGTACCCGGGCGGGCCGAACATCACGCGGTTGCGCCGGGTCACCTTGCCGCCGTAGGAGTGGGCGGCGCGGTCGTCCGGGCCGAGGTAGGCCTCGGTTTCCACGATGCGCCCGACAAGCTTCCCCGCCGCCGTTTCGTGGACGAGGTAGCGGCCGAGGAGGTGGCGCGCCGCCTCGAGCGTGGGCAGGTTCCAGAAGTCTTCCTCGAGCGGTTTCCACCGGTCGTCCAAGGCAAATCCCTCCCGCCGGTCGTTCGAGCATCCCCGAAACCGGCCGCCCTTCGTCGCCCCGTCCGGGCCTGCGGGATCACCCGCTTTCGCTCACGCGAACTCGGCCGCGCGGCGGAGCGCCGCGGGAAGGGAGCGGAGCACGTCTTCTGCGGTGTACCACGGTCCGCCCCGTTCACCGGCGGCGATTTCCCCGGCAAGGCCGTTCACGAAAGCCGCCGCCTTTGCGGCGCGGAAGGCGAGGCCTTCTCCCGAGGGCAGGAGACCCTGCGCGGCGCCGCGGGCGAGGAACCCTCCCACGAGCCCCGCGAGGACGTCTCCCGTCCCCGCCGTGGTCAGCCCGGGGTCGCCGGTCGTGTTGTACGCCCAGCGGTCGGAAGAGGCGAGGACGTCCACCGGACCCTTCCGGAGGACGACGGCGCGGGCCTTGCGGGCCAGTTCGAGGACGGCACACGCTTCGGCGACGAGGGGAGGAGCGTCGGGCGTGCTTCCAACTTCTCCTTCGGCTTTGCTTTCCGGAAGGACGAGGCCCAGGAAGGCGGCGAGGCGGCGGAATTCGCCCGCGTGGGGCGTGAGGACGGCGGGAAAGGGTCGAAGGTGCGCGTCCGGGAGCGCCTCCCTGCGCAACCGGGGATGGCTCCAGGCGACGAGTGCGTCGGCGTCCACGACGACGGGAATCCCGCGCGCCGCGAGAAGCGGCCAGAGGCGGCGCAGGGCGCAAATCGTCTCGGGATGCCGTCCGAGGCCGGGTCCGACAACCACGGCGTGCGCGCGTCGGAGGGCTTCTTCGAGAAGGGGGAGGTGTTCGCGCGTGAACATCTTCCCCGGAAGGCGAAGGGGGATGAGTTCGTGAGGGACGGCGGAGTGCGGCGCCTCGGCGAAGACGCTCACGGTTACGAGGTCGGTCAAGAGGTGGGCGGCGCGCGCCGCGAGCAGGGGGGCGCCGGGGTAGCGAGCACTTCCTCCCAGGACGAACACGCTCCCCCGCTCGCCCTTTCGCGTCCACGAATGGGCGACGAGCGCCTGGACGTCCGCGGGACCCGCGCGGAAGGCGACGTCGACGGGGTAACCGATGGGTACTACGACGCGGGGGAACGGTTCCTTCTGGTACTCGTCCTTATCCCAGGCAAAGGTGACGGCGAGGTCCGCCTCCACACGCCCGGTTTCGGGATGGCCGCTCGGGAGGTCGACGCTCACCACGAAAGCGCCCCGCCGCCTCTGGGCGCGGATGACCTCGATCGCCGAACGGATGGGTTCCCGCGGCACGCCTCGGGAACCTGCGCCGAGGAGGGCGTCGATCACGACGTCGTACGCTTCTCTTTCGTCGAGGAGTCGGGCGAGCTCGTGCACGTCTTCCGCCCGGGGACAGGTGCGCGTCCGGATGAAGGGGGAGTTCCGGACGAGTTCCCAGTTCACGCGCGCGTCTTCGGGGCGCAGGCGGTCGGGAGCGGCGCACAGGTAGACGTCCACCCCCGCCCAGGCACTCAGGTGGCGGGCGGCGACGAGGCCGTCGCCGCCGTTGCCTCCGCTCCCCGCAAACACGGCGATGCGCCGGGCTTCCGGTCTTCGCTCGCGGACGGCCCGCGCCACCGCCGCCCCCGCGTTCTCCATGAGGACGAGGGGGGAGACGCCAAACCACTTCGCGTTCAGGTCCCACTCGGCGACCTCGGAGACGGAGCGCGGGCGGCGAAATGCCGCGCACACGTCGCAGGGAGGTTCTTTCTCGCCCTTGCGCCAGGCTCCGCCGGAACGGTCCGAAGGAGTCACCTGCTTTTCGGAAGCCATCGCCCGCATCATCCCCGGCACGCGAAAGTCTCACGCCCTCTGACGGTCGAGGATCTCCCGCGCCAGTTCGACCTTGTCGCGTTCGCGCAAGACGAGGGACACGCTGCCCACGGACACAAGGCGGTGCGCCGCATCGCGAACGACGGCGGCAAAGGTTTCCACGACGCGTTCCAAGGGGCACCCGTAGATCCCCGCGCTCACGGCAGGATAGGCGATCGACGTAAACCCCTGCCGCTCCGCCTCCTCGAGGGGCGCGGCAAAGGCAGCGTATAGCGCTCGGGCGTGACCTTCGTTCCACGCTCCCCGGCAGACCGGACCAACCGTGTGGATCACCGCGCGCACTCCGTGTTCTGCGAGGCGCATGGGCGGCGTGACGAGCACCTTGCCCGGAGCAAGCCGCCCTTCGCCGTAGCGCCGCCGGAGCTCTTCTTGCGAGATCTTCGTGTATTCCTTGGCGCATCCGGCCGCCGCCTTGCCGATGGCAAAGGCGACGCCGCCTCCGTGTTCCACTTCCGGATTGGCGGCGTTCACGATGGCGTCCGCGGAGATCTTCGTGATGTCGCCCTCCACGAGGAGGAGTTCCACGCGTCCGAGACGGTACGGGTAGGTGAGCATGGCGTGTGCCCCCTGTCCTTTTCTTTTACCGTTACTGTATCACAGGGGTACGCGCGCGCGACAATTCCCAAAAGCTCTGAAGTCGACCTCTCCTCGCTTCGGGAAAGCGGTTTCCGGCGGAGTGCGCGCCCGCGGAAGCCGGAGCTACGAGAGGTCCTTGTTTCGCCTCAGGGAAGTCAGGTCGATGATCTTTCCCTGTTTTGCGTCCTTTTCGGGGGCTCGGAGGCCGGCTTTGCCTCCCTCTTTCGGGGCATCCGTGGCGGCGGCGTCGGACGGCTCTCCCGCCTTCGTCCCGTAGAGCTGGTCTCCGGTGAGCGCCGTCTCCCACACCCGGCGGTGCACGTAAATCGGAGCTCCCGTGCGCACGGCCATCGCCACGGCGTCGCTCGGGCGCGCGTCGAAGACGAAATTCCGCCCGTTTTGCTCGACGTGCAGGGAGGCGTAGAAGACCCCGTTCTTCAGGTGTTCCACGACGACCTGGCGGACGGATGCCTCGAAGCTCGAGAGAATTGCGAGGAAGAGGTCGTAGGCGAGGGGACGTTCCGGCCGTTCCGCCTTGAGGGCGACGCCGATGGCAAAGGCTTCAAACGGGCCGATCCAGATGGGGAGGAAACGGGTCTCCGCCACGTCCGTAAGGACGAGGACCGGCTGCATGGCGGCGTCCACTTCGATCCCTTTGATTTTTACGGGGACAAGCATCCGTCTCACCTCTTCACACATTACTGTACCACAGGTGTCCCCTTTCTGTCGGCTTTTGTGCCTCGCGGCTCGGGCGTGTATGATAGGGCATAGACCCACACGTTACGGCCACGGGAGGTACGGCGGTGGAGATTCGCGCACCCCGGGGAACGGAGGACCTCTTCGGCGAAGACCTCGAGCTCGTCGTCGCTCTAGAAGAGCGCTTCCGCGAGCACGCCCGACGCTTTGGGTTTCGAGAAATCCGCACGCCGATCTTGGAGCACGCCGAACTCTTCGTCCGCTCCGTCGGGCCGACGACGGACATCGTAGAGAAGGAAATGTTCACCTTTCCCGATCGCGGCGGGCGCGTCCTCGCCTTGCGCCCGGAGGGGACGGCGCCGGTTGTGCGCGCCTACGTGAACCATAAGCTCTACGCCGAGCAGCTCCCCGTCCGCCTCGCGTACGCAGGTCCCATGTTCCGCTACGAACGCCCGCAGGCGGGACGGCAGCGGCAGTTCCATCAACTCGGCGTGGAAGTTTTGGGAGGAGAAGGGCCGGAACTCGACGCCGAGGTGATCGCCTTGGGCCACCTCTTCCTCGAGTCGCTCGGGCTCGGCGACGTTCGGCTCGAGCTTTCGAGCGTCGGCTGCCCGGTTTGCCGACCGCGGTACCTCGAGCGCTTGCGCGCGTACTTCCTCCCGCATCGGGACGAACTGTGCCCCGACTGTCAGCGGCGGCTCGAGCGGAACCCGCTCCGCATTCTGGACTGCAAGGTCGATCGCGACAAGGCCTTCGTGCGGGAAGCGCCCAAACTCTTCGATTTCCTGTGCGACGAGTGCCGGCGGTACCACGAAGACGTGGCGGCGCACCTCGAGTCGCTGGGGATCCCCTACGTCGTGAATCCCCACCTCGTCCGCGGGTTGGACTACTACGTGCGGACGGCCTTTGAGTGGATCGACACGTCGCTGGGCGCGCAGGACGCCGTGGGCGGCGGCGGGCGCTACGACGGGCTCGTCGCGGAACTGGGCGGTCCCCCACACGGCGGTATCGGGTTCGCCCTGGGGGTCGAGCGCCTCGTCCTCGGCCTCAAGAACCGAGGAATCCGCCTCGCACCTCCGCGGCACGTCGACGTGTACGTGGCCGCCTTCGGGGGCGGGGCCGCACGCCGCCTCCCCCTCCTCATCCGCCTGCGCCGCGCGGGCTTTGTGGCCCTGGGTGACGCGGGTACCGACAAGGTGCGTACGCTCCTTCGACGCGCCGACCGCGTGGGCGCCCGGGTCGTCGTCCTCGTGGGCGACGAGGAAGTCTCCCGGGGGGAAGTAGCCGTGAAGGATCTCGCGAGCGGGGAGCAGGAGACGGTGCGCGAGGAAGAGCTGGTCGCTTGGCTCCGCCACCGCCTCTCGTAGGCAGGTTTTGCGCCGTGTGCCCGTCCGTAGCGGCGGGAACCGTACCTCGTCTTTCCGGACAAGAACGGAGCTTCGTTCGCAGGCGAAGCGCGAACGCGACGCGGAGAAAGGAGAACGGCGATGCCGGAGGAGCACGAAGAACAGGTGTACCTCGGACCGGGAGAACGCCCGTCGGCGCTCGTACAGAAGACCCACGACGCAGGGACGCTCACCTTGTCCGACGTAGGCCGGCAGGTGGTCCTCGGAGGGTGGGTGCACCGCCGGCGGGATTTGGGAGGACTCATCTTCTTCGACTTGCGCGACCGCTCGGGAATCGTCCAGGTGGTCGTTCCGCCCGAGGAGGAGGAGGCGTTCCGTACGGCGGATCGCCTGCGCGCCGAATACGTCGTCTCCGTGCGCGGCCGCGTCGTCGCGCGTCCGCCCGAGACCCGCAACCCCAAGATCCCGACGGGCGACGTGGAGGTGCGCGCCGAGGAGATCGCGATCTGGAACACGTCGCGCGCGCTGCCCTTTCCCATCGCCGACGAACGGGAGGTGGACGAGCGCGTCCGCCTCCGCTACCGCTACCTCGACCTGCGGCGCGAGTCCCTGCGCGACGCGATCCTCGCCCGCGCCCGCATCGTGGACGTCGTCCGCCGCTTCCTCACAGACCGCGGCTTCGTAGAGATCGAGACCCCCATGCTCTCCAAGAGCACCCCGGAGGGTGCACGCGACTTCCTCGTCCCGAGCCGCCTCCGCCGCGGCACCTTTTACGCGCTCCCCCAGTCTCCCCAGCTCTACAAGCAGCTCCTCATGATCGCGGGCTTCGAGCGCTACTTTCAGATCGCCCGCTGCTTTCGCGACGAGGACTTGCGCGCCGATCGCCAACCGGAGTTTACACAGATCGACATCGAAGTGAGCTTCATGTCCCGGGAAATGTTTCTCGGGATCGTCGAGGAAATGCTCGCCGCCGTGGTACGGGAAGTGCTCGGACGCGAAGTCCCGCGCCCCTTTCCGCGCCTCACGTACGACGAGGCGATGCGCCGGTACGGAACCGACCGGCCGGACATCCGATTCGGGATTGAACTCGTGGACGTAGAAGAGGTCGTCCGCGAGGTCCCGAGTCGCGTCTTTCAGGAAGCGCTCGCCACCGGAGGAATCGTGCGGGCGATTCGCGTGCCGGGCGGTGGGGAGAGGATCAGCCGGAAGGAAATCTCCGCGTACGAGGACCTCGTCCGCGGGTACGGGGCAGGGGGGCTTGCCTGGCTTCGCGTGGAGGAGGGCGGACTTACGGGACCACTGGCGAGGTTCTTCGCACGAGGGCACGCGGAACGTCTCCTCGGGGCGACCGAAGCCCGTCCCGGCGACCTCCTCTTCTTCGGCGCGGGGCGGGCGGATGTCGTGCACGCCTCCCTGGCGGCCTTGCGGGAACGCTTGGGGTACGACCTCGGCCTCGTCCCCGAAGGGGAGCTCGCCTTTTTGTGGGTCGTGGACTTCCCCCTCTTGGAGGTGGACGAGACGGAAGGTCGCCTCGTCGCCAAGCACCACCCCTTTACCCGTCCGCGGGAGGAAGACCTCCCTTTGCTCGCGACGGATCCCCTGCGCGTCCGAGCCGAGGCCTACGACGTCGTCTTAAACGGCGTAGAGCTGGGCGGGGGGAGCCTTCGGATTTACCGCCGCGACGTGCAAGAGGCCGTCTTCCGCGCCGTAGGCCTTTCCGAAGAGGAAGTTCGGGAAAAATTCGGCTTCTTTTTGGAGGCACTCGAGTACGGAGCGCCGCCCCACGGGGGCATTGCCCTCGGCCTCGATCGCCTCGTCGCTCTCCTCCTGGGGCGACCTTCCATTCGCGATGTGATCGCCTTTCCCAAGACGCAGAGCGGGACGGACCTCCTCATGGGGGCTCCGAGCACGGTCACACCTCGCCAGCTCGAAGAACTCGGCCTCGTCACCGTTTCCGAGGAAGAGCCGCAGGAAACCTGAGGTTCCTCCCGCCGGGCCGGCCTCGAGAATACCTTTTTCTGTATCAATTAGAAAAGATTCCTTTACAAAAATAATTTCGACTTTGTGCCTCCCTCTTGTGCACGCGCGCGCGGTGTGGTAAGGTAAGCATGCAAGGAGAACCTGGATCGTGCGTGGGTCGTGCCTGTCGCGAACTCGAACGCGTTGACTGCCGAGGGAGCCTTACATCTCCGGCGCGGAGCGAAGCCGCCGCGTGCGGAAGGCGAAGGGCCGGAGTGCGGGCACCCACCTGCATGGGGACCGCGGGTCGACGGACGGGGACCTACGGCGATCTGGGCCCTTCCTCTGGGAACGAAGTCGGGCAGCATCCGCTGCTCGCTTTGTTTTATTTTGTCTGCAGGGCGCTTTGTCTGTCCGTGTATGGAGGTATACCACCGGGAGAGGATAAGGGAGGGCGTGAGATCCTCCTCTCCGCACACCGGGCGCTGTACCGGCATACACGGGTACGACGGGTGCGTGCGCGGCACGGCGTTTGTCCTTTTCGAAAGGTGTACGCTTCTCCTCCGAGCGTATGCCCGGGGGTAAAGTAGGGCATCTTGGGAGCGGAAGCGGGGTAAATCCAGGGTAAGGCAGGGAAGGCCAATGGAGATTCGGTGCCCGGTGTGCAAGGGAAAGAACGTGGGGAAGATCGGGACACACCAGTACTACTGCTGGAACTGCTTCATCGAATTCACCGTAAAAGGAGATCGCCTCACGGTCTACGAAATCGAAGAGGACGGTACGCTCACGTCCCTGAACGACCTCCTCTTCGAGGAAGGCGAAGAAGTCGAAGCGGAGGCGATGTAGCCGAACGGGCGGGAGGTGGGCACATGCGCAACCTCGCCGCGGTCTTCACGCTGGGGAGCGCGCTCGTCGCCCTTGGCGTGTACATCTCCGGGCGTTCCGTTGTCCGTCCGCCCACGTTTGGCGAGCGCGTCCGGAATTTCTTGGGGAGAGCGCTTCAGGTGGGGGGCGGACTTGCCCGCACCCTTTCCGGGGCGAGGCGCCTGCGGGTTTTCGGGTAGACGAACGTACAAGGCGTGCTCGGGAAAGCGACTCGCCTTCCGCGTACCGGAGTTTTCTCCGCCGCCGAGGCGCACACTAGGGACGGGGATTCCCGTCCCGTTTTTTGTTTCCCGCTTCTTTTGCTCCTCCGTTTTGTTTCCGAGCTTCCGATCGGCGGGATTCCCAAACAGCTTCCGGAAGAGGAGACGTCTTCGCCCACGGGGGCGAACGTCCGACGAAGGGTTGAGGGCAGGTGAAAGTCGTTGCAGCCCTCCCGAGGTTCCTTTTCCGAGCGAGCGGTGTTCTGGATTTTCGCGGCCCTCCTGTCGGCCCTTCTCCTTCGGGGGGCGCTTCCCGTCCTGACGGCCTTGCTCTTCTTTGTCCTCAAGGTGAGCCTTCCGTTTCTGCTCGCGCTCTTCGTGGCGTACCTCCTCGAGCCCGGCGTTCGTGCTTTGGAACGAAGGGGTCTCGAAAGGCGGCGCGCGGCCCAGATCGTGTACGCGTTCTTCTTCCTCCTCGCCGGTCTCGCGCTCGCCGCCGCGGTTTTCCGCCTGGACGCCCTGGCTACGGGCGCGCAGTCTTTCCTGCACCGCCTTGCCGCGTCCTTCGAGGAACTGGGCGACGGGACAAACGGCCCTTTGGCGGCCTTGCCCCCCTCGCTTCGCGCGGAGGTCCTTCGCTGGGGAAGCCACCTCTACGCCCGTCTTCCCGAGCTCACCGTCGCTCAGGTGGAAAAGCTCGACAGCCTCTGGAACTTCGTCTTCGTCTTCACCCTGTCCCCGTTCATCGCGTATTTCTACCTGGTCGACGCCGAAGCCTTCTTTCGTTTCTTCGCCTTGGGCGTGCCGCCGGCGTGGCGTGCGACGTTTGCCCACCTCCTGTTTCGCATCGACGGACGTCTCGCGCGCTACGTGCGCGGACTCGCCTACGTCGCCGTTTTGGAAGGTCTCATCGTCTACGTAGGGTACCGCCTCGTGGGACTGCCTTTCGCCCTCGTCTTCGCCGTCCTCACCGCGGTTTTCGAGTTCGTCCCCTTTGTAGGGCCCGTACTCGCGGCGGCCCTTCCCCTTCTCTACGCCGTGCCCCTTGGTTGGTCGAAAGTGCTCTCGGTGTTCGCCGTCGTCCTCGTCGCCCAACTCGTGGAGAACAACCTCTTGTCTCCCCTCATCTCCGGGAAAGTCACCGACCTCCATCCGCTCGCCATCCTCACGGCCGTCCTCGTCGGCGGGGAACTTTTGGGCTTTTTGGGCATGGTCCTCGCCGTCCCCGTATCCCTTGTCGTGCGCGAGGTCGTTTCCGTACGGGATTACCTCCGCGTGCCGGAAGGGGGGCGTCCGTCCCCGTAGGGTGAACGGGAGCGCCCGTGTCGTTCGGCCGTTGACGGCCGGGCGAAAACCGGCTACAATGTCCGCAAGGTTCAAGGAGGATAGGCGGCACACGCGATGAACGACCGAACGCCGCACCAGGGCGCTTTTCCAGAGAGGGTCTCCGCGGCTGGAAGGGACCTAAAGCGCCTGCGGCGGGGCCAGTCGGGAGCGGCGGGCGATGAGTCCGACGGGTGCGCCCGATACAGCGCGGAAAGAGCCGGTCGTCCGTGCGAGCGCGTGGAACGGACGGCCGAAAGCAGGGTGGTACCGCGAGGTCGCCCCTCGTCCCTGCGGGGAAGAGGGGCTTTTTTGCGTCCTCATCCTCTTTGCGCCGGGCGTAGGAGGGCTTCGGATTTTCCGCGTGTCGAGGGAGGGAAGTTCCGTGCGTTCTTCGGAAATTCGCGCCAAATTCCTCGAGTTCTTTCGGGAGAAGGACCACCTGATTCTCCCCAGCGCCTCCTTGATCCCTCAGGACGACCCGTCTCTCCTCTTCATCAACTCCGGGGTGGCGACGCTCAAGAAGTACTTCGACGGGCGCGAGGCACCGCCGAGCCGCCGATTGGCCAGTGCGCAGAAGTCCATCCGCACGAACGACATCGAGCAAGTGGGGAAGACGTCGCGCCACCACACGTTTTTCGAGATGCTCGGAAACTTTTCCGTCGGCGACTACTTCAAGCGCGAGGCGATCCGCTGGGCGTGGGAATTCCTCACGGATCCCCGTTGGATCGGCTTTCCGCCGGAACGCCTTTCGGTGACGATCCATCCGGAAGACGAGGAAGCCTACGCCGTCTGGCACGAGGAGATCGGCCTGCCGGATGAGCGGATCGTCCGCCTCGAGGGGAACTTCTGGGACATCGGCGAAGGGCCCTCGGGTCCGAACAGCGAGATCTTTTTTGACCGCGGCCCGGCCTTCGGCGACGATCCGGACGATCCGGAACTCTACCCGGGCGGGGAAAACGAGCGCTACATCGAGATCTGGAACCTCGTCTTCTCTCAGTTCAACCACAATCCCGACGGGACGTATACCCCCCTTCCTTCGAAAAACATCGATACGGGAATGGGGCTAGAGCGTATGGCGTCGATCCTTCAGGGGGGGCGGACGAACTTCGACACCGACCTCTTCCTCCCGATCATCCGGGGGACCGAAGATTTGAGCGGTCGCCGCTACGGAAGTTCGCCCGACACAGACGTCGCCTTTCGCGTGATCGCCGACCACGTGCGCACCCTCGCCTTCGCCATCGGGGACGGCGCCTTGCCGTCGAACGAAGGGCGCGGGTACGTGCTTCGCCGACTCCTCAGGCGAGCGATGCGCTACGGGCGCAACCTCGGCCTCGACCGGCCGTTCCTCTACGAGCTCGCGCCGATCGTCGGCGAGATCATGGGGGATGTGTATCCGGAGGTGCGGGAGAAGGCCCGCTTCATCCAGGAGGTCGTGCGCGAAGAGGAGGAGCGCTTCCTCTCGCGCCTCGACGCGGGAATGAAGTTGCTCGAGAAGTACGTCACCCGCGCGCGGGCGGAAGGGCGGAGCGAGCTCACGGGAGACGAGGCGTTTACCCTGTACGACACCTACGGCTTCCCCTTTGACCTCACGCTCGACTACGCACAGGAAGCCGGTCTCGCCGTCGATCGCGCGGGGTTTGAGGAGCGCCTGGAAGAGCAACGAGAACGGGCTCGGCGCGCCCGCGGGGAAGTGGATTCCATGCAGGTCCAAGGGGGAGATCTCCTCGCCTTGGAAGCGGAGAGTCGCTTCGTCGGCTACGAGACGCTCGAAGTCTCCCGGGCGCGCGTGGAGGCCATCTTCGACCGCGAAGGGCGGCGCGTGCGCGTGCTCGAGGCTGGGGAAGAGGGGGAAGTCGTCCTCCACGAGACCCCCTTCTACGCGGAAAGCGGGGGGCAGATCGGCGACCGCGGCGTGCTCGAAGGGGATTTCGGCTTCGCCATCGTGACCGACGTGCGCAAGGCGCCGCGCGGGCAACACCTGCACCGCGTAACCGTGCGCCTCGGGCGCCTGCGCGTGGGCGACGTCGTACGGGCCAAGGTGGACGAAAACTCGCGGAGCGATATCATGCGCCACCACACGGCTACGCACCTCCTCCACGCCGCCCTCCGCCGCGTCCTCGGGACGCACGTCGTTCAGGCGGGTTCGTTTGTGGGGGACGCCTACCTCCGCTTCGACTTCACGCACCCGCGCCCCCTTTCGCGCGAAGAGCGGCAGGCGGTGGAAGATTGGGTGAACGAGCAGATCTGGCGGGCGTTGCCGGTGAACACCTTCCTGAAGCCGCTCGACGAAGCGCGCGCCATGGGGGCCATGGCCCTCTTCGGCGAGAAATACGGAGAGATCGTCCGCGTCGTGGAAATCCCCACGGCGAGCCTCGAACTTTGCGGGGGGACGCACGTCGCCAACACGCAGGAAATCCTCCTCTTCAAGATCGTCTCCGAGACGGGCATCGGCTCCGGTGTGCGACGCATCGAAGCCGTCGCCGGACCGCACGCGTACCGCTTTACGACCGAGCGCCTTGCGCTTTTGGACGCCGTGGCCGCGCGCCTGGAAGTCGGCGTTGAGGAAATCTTGCCGCGCCTCGAAACCCTTGCGGAAGAGCGGAAATCCTGGGAGCGCGAGCGCGAAGCGCTTCTGGGTCGCTGGGCACGCCTCGTCGCCTTGGGGCTTCTCGAACGCGCGGAGACCCTCATCTCGCCGGCGCTGGACGGCGAGCGCGTGGAGCTCGTCACGGGCGTTGTAGACGTCTCCGACGCGGATGCCCTGCGGATCGTCCTCGACGTAGTAAAGGAAGGCGTCTCCGGGCGTGGGCGGCCCTACGCGATCGCTCTGGGGGCGACGCCGGGCCCGAATCGCGTGAACCTCCTCCTCTCCTTCTCTCCGGAGCTCGTCGCCCGGGGCTTCGATGCGGGAAAGCGCGTACGCGAGATGGCGAGGTTTGTCGGCGGCGGCGGCGGAGGGCGTCCCGACCTCGGCCAGGCCGGCGGACGCGACCCTTCCGGGCTCGCAGAGGCGCTCCGCTTCGTGCGCACTTGGTTTGCCTAATGGCGCGGGGTTTTCGGAAAGGAATAGAAATCTTTACTTACCGGGTGAAAAGGTCTATGATGGAATCGACCGCCCGGTGCCGAAGGGGGGAGACTCGATGGAGCCTACGGATGAGACCCGAACTTTTTCCTGGGGCGACGGAGGAGAGGCGGGCCTCGTCCGGGACATCTTAACGGATGTCTACGCCGCCCTAGAGGAAAAGGGGTACGATCCCGTAGGGCAACTCGTCGGGTACCTCCTTACGGGCGAGCCCGCGTACATCCCCAGGCACCGCCAGGCGCGGAACTTGATCCGGAAGATTCCGCGCGACCGGCTGCTCGAGTTCCTCGTCCGCGACTACCTCGCACGCGAGGTGTATCCGAGGCTCGCTCCTCCGGCCGGCAAGGCTTCTCCGGACGAAGGAAGGGAGCCTTCCGTTCCCGGGGAGGGTACGTGACGTGGGGAGGGTCCTCGCCCTCGACGTGGGGACGCGGACGATCGGCGTCGCGGTAAGCGATCCCCTCGGGATCACGGCCCAGGGGTTGGAAACCATCTTTCGTCGCGGCGGAAACGAGTACGCACGCCTCCTCGAACTTCTCGAGGCGTACGAGGTCACCACGGTAGTCATCGGGTACCCGCGGCATCTGGACGGTCGACCCGGAGAAACGGCGCGGCAAGCGGAAGACATCGCCCGCTTTTTGGCCAGGCGGACCGACGTGGAGGTCGTCTTTTGGGACGAGCGGCTCACGACGCGGGAGGCGCTTCGCGCCCTCCGGGAAGGCGGAGCTTCTGCCGCCCGCAAGAAGGAGCGCAAGGACGTACTTGCGGCGCAGCTCCTTCTCGACAGTTACCTTCGGAGGCGAAAGGGAGGAACACCATGAGCGAGGAACGGGAACGGAAATCCCCCCACGACCTGACGTTTACCTCTGGCCTTGACGCCGACGACTTCGAGGAAGTCCTCACCCTTGTCGACGAGGAAGGAAATGAACGGCAGTACGAGGTCATCTCTCAGTTCCACGTCGACGAGACGGGGAAGGACTACATCCTCCTCGTTCCCCAGGATGCGGAAGAGGCGGAGGACGAGGACGAGCAGGAGGTCCTCGCCTTTCGCTACGAAGAGCACGAGGACGGCCTCGTTCTCTATCCCATCGAGGACGAAGCCGAATGGGCGCTCGTCGAAGAGGCGTTCGATACGCTCATGTCCTTAGAAGAGGAGTGATTTCGGGGCGCCGGCGCGCACCGCCGTGCGGAGAACAGGGCCGCCCGGTTACGGCGGTGTCGGCGACCGTCGTGAGCGCTGCGCTGTGCGGGGAAGGGAGTCGGGAAGCCTCCCCGGCGATACGCGCAGACAGCGCAGACGATCCTCGGTGCACCGAGGGGCGGAGAGCATCGTACGGGAGAGGGGAGGACGATCTTGGTACGGAAGGGACGCCGGTGGGTGATCGGGGCGGCCCTCTTTTTTCTTGTACTCGTCCTTGCGGGCTTGGGGGGATCGTACGCCTGGTACCGCACTTCCCTGGCGCCCCCTTCGGGCGGAGGGACACCGTATCCGATCGTGGTCGAGATTTCTCCCGGGATGAGCTCCCGCGACATCGCCGACCTTCTTGCGCGCGCGGGCGTGATCCGCAGCGCCACGGCCTTTATCCTCTACCTCCGTTTAGAGGAGCCTTCCGGCGTGCTCCTTGCGGGGCGCTATCGCTTTGAAACGCCGCTTTCCGTACCGGAAGTCGTGCGGATGCTCCGGGAAGGACGAACGTACGTGGAAACGGTCACGTTCACCGTACCCGAAGGGTTTACGGCGGAAGAAATCGCCTCCCTCCTCGAAGAAAAAGGTCTGTGCACGCGCGAGGAGTTCTTGTCCGAGGTGTCGCAAGGTTCCTTTGCGCTGCCGCTCCTGGACGACGTGCCTTCCCCCGAGGAACGGCCGGGACGCAAGTACCGGTGGGAAGGCTACCTCTTTCCGGACACGTACACGGTTCCGAAGGATGCGGGCGCCCACGAGATCGCGGAGCGCATGATCCGGCGTTTTGTCGAGGTCTTCGATCCCGCGTGGCGAGAAGAGCTGCAGCGGCGGGGGATTTCCCTCGACGAAGCCGTGATCGTCGCCTCCCTCGTGGAACGCGAGGCCGTCGTCCCCGAGGAACGCCCGAAGATCGCCGGCGTGATCTACAACCGCCTCGCCCGCAAGATGCCCCTCCAGATCGACGCAACCGTGGCCTACGCCCTCGGCGATCCCCACCGGCAACAGATCAGCTACGGAGACCTCGAGGTGGATCACCCGTACAACACCTACCGCGTCTCTGGACTTCCCCCGGGCCCCATCGCCAACCCGGGGCGGGATGCCCTTGAGGCCGCCGTGTTTCCGGAAAGCCACACCTACCTCTACTACGTGACCAAAAAGGACGGCAGCGGCGAACACTACTTCGCACCGACCTACGAGGAGCACCTGGCAAACATCCGCCGGAGCGAGGAAAACGCCCGCCGCCTTTCCTCGGCCCCGTGATGCGTGAGACGGGAGCCCGCGCTTTACGTCCTTCTGCGGACGTTGTACAATGACCTTTGAATCGTATCCGTTACGATTTGGATTTCTCCGCCTCGCCGGGGAGGTTCGCGGGCGGCATTCGATCGCACGACGCGCGGGAAGGGGGAGTCGGATGTCTCGTTCGGAGTTGCGCACCGCTCCTGCGTCGGCCGGAAAGGCCGAACCGGTTCTCGAGCTTCGCGGGATCACCTTTGCCTACGACGGCCTGCCCGTGCTCGAAGACGTTTCCCTCACCCTGCACCGCGGCGAACTCATGGGCCTCGTAGGGCCAAACGGTTCCGGAAAGTCCACGCTCGTGCGCATCGCCCTCGGACTTCTCCGTCCGGACGCCGGAAGCGTGGTGTGGTTCGGAACGCCCCTGGAGAAATTTCGCGCGTGGTCGCGGGTAGGGTACGTCTCCCAGAAGGCGGCGAGCTTCAACCTCGGGTTTCCCGCCTCCGTGGAGGAAGTCGTCACCATGGGCCTCACGGGAAAGCTCGGTCTTTTCCGCTTCCCGGGGCGACGCGAGCGGGAGAAGGTGCGCGAGGCTTTGGAGACGGTGGGGATGGGTGCCTTCGCCGACCGCCCGGTCGGTCGCCTTTCGGGCGGGCAGCAGCAACGCGTCTTCATCGCCCGTGCCCTCGTATCCGATCCCGAAGTCCTCATCCTCGACGAACCGACGGTAGGGGTGGACGCGCGTTCGGAGGCGGAGTTTTACGCCCTTTTGGAAAAGCTCAACGGCGAGCGAAAACTCTCCATTCTCCTCGTCTCCCACGACCTCGGGGCGGTTTCGGAGCGGATGCACACGGTCGTCGTCTTGAACCGCCGCGTGTTCTTCGCCGGGAGTGCGGCGGATTTTCGCGCCCGCTGGGAAAGCGTGCTCCGCGAGGCGTACGGGGAGCTCGTGGTCCCCGTTGCACACCTCGACGCTTCGCGGGGGCTCGTGCGCCTTTCGCCCCTCGAAGCTTCGAACGGAGAAGCCGGAGACGGGAAGGGAGAGTGAGGGCCGTGCGCGGAGAGGAGGCGCTTCGGCGCTTAGAAGAAGAAGGCCACAAGGCATGGTGGCTCCCGGGTGCCCACCGGACGTCCTCGCGTTGGACGGCCTCGATCCCGACGTGCTCATCGTCGACCACGAGTTCGGACGCTACGGGTTGTGCCCCCGCTGCCGCAGAGAAGTGGGGGACGCGACGGCCGTCGGCTGAAGAAGTCGAAAAAGAGAGCATGCCCCTCGGACGGGCGCCGAGGGGCATGTACGTGTGCGGAATCGCGGGCGGATTGCCCGGAACGCTTCACTCGATGGCGATCTCCCGGCCCTTGGGCGGCGTGCGCTTGAGCTTGGGGAGCGTGATCCGAAGCACGCCGTTTTGGAACGATGCGGAGATCTTTTCCTCGTCTACGTTTTCCAACGTGAAGTGGCGCTCGTTGCGTCCGCGGTAGCGTTCGCGGCGGATGAACTCGCCCTTTTCTTCCGTGATGTCCTTGTCCTCTTCGACGACGATGCTCAGAACTCCGTCGTCGTAGGTCACGCGGATGGCTTCCTTCGGGACACCCGGGAGTTCCGCCTCTACGATGTAGGCGCCATCCGTTTCGCGGATGTCCGTGCGGAAGCTGCGGGGGACAAACGGCACGAGGAAGAACTCTTCGTCCAGAAGACGGTCCATGAGGGAGCCGAAGTCGTCAAAGACGCTCCGCACGTCCCGGCGTTTCCGTTCGCGGAAAGGCACAATCCCAAACATGGCCCACCCCCCCTTCAGCCGTAAGTTTGTCCCGCAATTTATAAAATATCACGGATGGCACCATTTGGCAAGGTGGGGAGTGGGCTCCTTCTGCGAGGTACTTGCCGCCGGGAACGGAATGCTTACGCCCGGAAGATCGATCCGTGGTATACTGAACATGAAATGCATTTTCACCGTGCGGCCCCTGTGCTTTGTCCGTGGGTCCGTTGCGGCTGGTTCTACCTCACCCGAGAGAATCGGGCCAAGGGGGAATCCCCACGATGCTCGGCAGCGTTCTCGGCATCGCCATCGCCGTCTCGGCCCTCGCCTTTTCGGCGCGCACCCTCTGGCGAACGGCGAAAGGCTGGGCCGACGCCCTACGCGGCGGCGACCCGTGTGCCACTTGCCCCCTGCGCCAAAGCTGTCCCCGGGCGGAGGGAGGTTGCTCGCCGTTCGCGCCCCGCTTCGAATTCTCCCTTCCGTCGGCGGGGGGAAACCCGCCGGAATCTCCCACCTCTTACGGGAAGCCTTGAGCCGGTCGGTCCGAAGACGCTGGCGGCGGACGCCGCACGGCCTTGGAGTACGTCGTTTCCGGAGGGGCGAGGTGCCCGGAAGCAACCGCCGCGTACGGCCGCGGCGGTTTCTTTTTGCGCGAGGCGAGGGATTGACCTTCGTCCCGGTGCCGGTTCGGAGAAGCCTGGGCCGCCGAATGCTTCCTTCGCTACGAGAGGTTTCTCGGACTTCTTCCTCCGGGCGGCAGGAACATAGAGATAACCGAAGACGCGCGCCGGAGGTGGAATCCGTGGACCCCCTCCTGAGCTGGTTTCTGTGGGTCGTCCGCGAACTCAAGTACCTGATCGGTCAAATCCGGCAAGGTTCCTTTCCCCACCCTCTTCCGGAAGAAGAGGAAGAAGAATATGTCCGGCGAATGCTCGCCGGCGACGCAGAGGCGCGCAATCGCCTCATCGAGCACAACCTGCGGCTTGTGGCCCACATCGCCAAGAAGTTCGAAACGAGCGGGGAAGACCCCGACGACCTCATTTCCATCGGCACGATCGGCCTCATCAAGGCGGTGGAGACTTACTCGCCGGATAGAGGGACGAAGCTGGCCACCTATGCGGCCAAGTGCGTGGAAAACGAGATCCTCATGCACTTACGCGCGACCAAAAAGATGCGTCGCGACATCTCCCTCTTCGAACCCATCGGCACGGACAAGGAAGGAAACGCCCTCACGCTCATGGACGTTTTGCCTCGCGAAGGGGACGAGGACTTTGAAGAACGAATCGCAGTCCGCATCGAACGCGATCGTCTCGAGGCATACCTCCACATCCTCGACGAGCGAGAACGCGAGGTGATCGTCCGCCGCTTCGGCCTTACAGGAGGCGAGGAAGAGACGCAAAAGGAGGTCGCCCGCGCGTTGGGGATCTCCCGCTCATACGTGTCGCGGATCGAAAAGCGCGCGCTCATGAAGCTCTACCACGCGATGTTTCGCCAGCCGCCTTCGGAGCGCTCCGGCTCCGGCGAAGAGGGGCGGGAAGAGCATTTCCTCTCCGCCGACGGAGAGGACGAAAAGGACGAGTAGCGACGGGCGTTTCACGTTCCGAAGGCCAGGCGGGACACGAAGAGGGCTTCTTCGACGTCGTCTGTGCCCGCGATCACACACCGCCCGTCGGGGAAGAGGAGCAGCGTTCTCGGAGAAGGCAGGGGGGACGAGGCATCTCCGCGGAGCGGCCGAGGGAATTCCGCCCGCAGGACGGAAGGCGTAAGGGTTACTTCGCCGTATGGCGCGAGGCGGCCGGCAGCCTCTCCGAGTTCCACAGGTTTTCCGCCGAGCGGGTGCAGGACGACTTCCGGGTGCCCGCTTCCCGGGGACGAGCGCACGAGCACGTCCGGGGTCGACGCCTCGAGGGCGGGGAACTCGGGGTTTCTGCACGGGTCTTCCGGTCCCGACGCGGAAGGCCGCAGCGCGGGCATTTCGAACGAAGTTACGGCGAGCGTCCACGTGTCGATGTGGAGGAGCCTTCCCACGGCTTCCGCGCGCTGGCCGCTCAAGATCCGAAGGGCTAGGGCCGCTTGCAGGGCGCCGACGACCGTGGGAGCCGGTCCGATCACTCCCGAGTTCCTCGCCTCCTTGGGGGGGTGGGGAAAGAGGCGGCGGTAGCACATTCCGGCCGCCGGATCAAACGCCACTACCGTTCCCGAGGACCGGCGAACTGCCCCGTGGACCCAGGGAATCTGAAACTTGCGGCTCGCGTCGTCCAGGAGGTAGCGCACCTCCGGCCGGTCCGTGCCGTCTACGATGAGGTCGACGTCCGCGAGAAACGCCTCCGCGTTTTCCGGGTAGAGCTCAGCGACGTGGGCATCGACGCGGACGTCCGGGTCGATTCGGGCGAGGTGTGCGCGCACGGCTTCCGCTTTGGGGCGGAAGCGGCGGGCGTCCGCGAGGTCGAAGAGCGTTGTGCGCGGGAGGTTGTGTTCCTCCACGACGTCACCGTCGATCACGCGGATAAAGCCCACACCCGCGCGGGCGAGGAGGTCGAGGACGTGCGTCCCTAAGGCTCCGGCTCCGACTACGGCGACGCGCGCCCGGCTCAGACGGCGTTGTCCCTCCGCACCGAGCGCGGGGAACTCCCGCTGCCGGAGGTAACGCGGGGAGAGGTGGCGCGGAACGGCTTCCTCGGCGTCTCGGCCCCGATGGGTCCCGGGCGTGTCGAAATTTCCCAAAGAGGTCACACCTCGCTTTTATGAAAGGGCTTGCAAGAAGAGACCCTGTATAGGATTATAAGAAACAAAGGGGTGAGGGGTATGCCCGAAACGGCAACGGAGATTCCCTTTCGCGATACGTTCGGTCGCCCCATGCGCGACCTCCGCCTCTCCGTCACCGACCGGTGCAACTTCAGGTGCGTGTACTGCATGCCCAAGGAAAAGTTCGGAACGCACTTTTCTTTTCTTCCTCCCGCCTCGCTCCTCACATTCGACGAGATCGAGCGCCTGGTGCGCGTTTTCGTCTCCCTGGGGATCCGCAAGGTGCGAATCACCGGCGGTGAGCCCCTCCTGCGCCCACGGATCGAAGAACTCGTAGCCCGCATTCGCCGCGTCGCTCCCGGGGTAGACCTCGCGATGACGACCAACGGCTTCCTCCTGGCCAAGAAAGCCCGGGCCTTGCGGGAGGCGGGGCTCGACCGCGTCACCGTGAGCTTGGACAGCCTGGACCCCCGCACGTTTCGCCGGCTCTCGGGGACGAACCTTCTCCCCGACCTCATCGTGCGCGGCATCGACGCCGCCCGGGAGGTGGGGTTCGAGGTCAAGGTGAACATGGTGGTGATCCGGGGGGAGAACGACGCGGACATCCTCCCTATGGCCCGCTTCTTTCGCGAAAAGGGGGTGACCCTCCGCTTCATCGAGTTCATGGACGTCGGCACGGCCAACGATTGGAATCTCGAGCGCGTCGTCCCCGCCCGGGAAATCCTCGAGCGCATTTCCCGGGAGATGCCCCTCGAACCCATTCACCCCGAGTACTTCGGCGAAGTTGCCAAGCGCTACCGCTACGTGGGTTCCGACGTAGAGATCGGCTTCGTGACGAGCGTCACGCAGGCCTTTTGCTCATCGTGTACGCGGATCCGACTCACGGCCGACGGAAAGCTCGTCACCTGCCTCTTTGCGGAAACCGGAGAGGACGTTCGCGCGCTTTTGCGAAGCGGCGCTTCGGAGGAGGAACTCGTGGCGAAGATCCGCGAAGTGTGGGAACGCCGTGCCGACCACTACTCCGAGATCCGTCTCGCCAACACGAAAAAAGACCGCGCAAAGGTCGAGATGTTTTACGTCGGCGGCTAAAGGGAGCGGGGGGGAAAATTTCCTTCCCGGGGCGCGGCCGGAATCCTGAGGCGAATCCTTCACCTTCTTTGGGACGCGGGCGAAACGGGCTCCTCGGTTGCCGGTCGCGGGACTCGCCCGTTTTGTGCACTCGAAGCCCAAAGACGAGGCGAAGTCAGGTCTTTTGAGGGGGAGGGGGACTCACCCCCTTTTTTTTCACGAACAACCTGCGTGTGGTCCCGTTCGAGGTTCGAACGAGGGATTTCGCGGCGGAGCGCTCCTCCTCCGGAGGGGAGAGAAGGAGGTAGATGGGTTCCTCTTCTTCCAGAGGCTCCCGGTGCTGGAAACCGCCTACCACGTCTACGGACTGCACGGCGTCCACGAAGGCGTAGGGGTCGATGCGCAGGAGTTTCCGCTTCAAGAGGGGGAGCTCGTAGCGCGTCACGACCGTCATGAGCACGGAGCGTTTTTTCCCGCTGTACGCGCCGATGCCTTCGAGAATCGTCACGCCGCGGTTGAGCTCGAGGAGGGCCCTGCGCACGGCCTCCCCCTTTTGGGTCACAATAAACAAGGTGAGCTTGAGATGCCGCGTGAAGACGCCGTCCACCACGCGGCTCGAGACGTACATCCCGAGCATCGTGTACAAGGCGCGTTCCGGAGAAAGGAGGACGCCTGCCAGGGCGACGACCGCGGCATTGAAGGAGAAGAGCAAAGTCCCCATGGGGAAGTCGCGCCGCCGGGCGAGGTAAAAGGCGACGATGTCGATGCCGCCGGAGGACCCGGCCATCCGATAGATAACCCCCATCCCCAGGCCGACGAGCGCACCGCCGAAGACGGAGGAAATCACGGGGTCGTTGCTCAGAGGACGAACGGGGATGAAGTTCATCGCCACGGCGAGCGTGGCCACGGAAAGGGCGCTTTCGCGGATAAACCGCCGACCAAGCGTAAAATAGCCGAAGACGAAGAGGGGGACGTTGAGGAGGAAAAGGTACGTCCCGGCGGAGACGGGAGTAAAGAGGGAGAGGATCATCGCCACCCCTGCAACGCCCCCGCTCAAGATCTTGTGCGGAATGAGGAAGGCGTTGTAGGAAAACGCCATGAGCAGCGAGGCGAGGACGACGATGATTCCGGGGAGGACGTCGTGAAAGACGACCTTGCGTAAGCCCGAAGGTTCGGATGCGGGGAGCTCATCTTCCTCGGTCCCCGCGTGGGCGGAAACCTTTTCCGCAGAAGGGAAGTCTCGGGTTGCGAGATCCTCCGTGCGTGGGGGCAAGGTCCGATCGGACGTCAATCGGATCCTCCTTTTCGCTTCGGGGGAAAACCCGGTATAATCGGAGAGGTACGGCAGAGGAAAGGTGAGCTCCAAAGGACCCGGGAAAGTCCGAGGCCCACGGTTACTGCGGAGCACGAGGGAGCGAAAGCCCTTGCCGAAACGATATCCTTCGGATTTTTTTCACCTCGCCTTTCTCCTCTTTGCCACGGAATTTGTCCGCGGGCTCATCGTCCTTTCATTTCTCGTCATATACGGGGAAAACGTCCTCGGAATGTCCCTCACGTGGGTGGGGCTCGCCGTCACCGCCCATTCCCTTGCGGACCTCGTCTCCAAATCTTCGGCGGGTTTTTTTCTCGACCGCTTCCCGGCGCGCGTCGTCCTCGGGGTGCTCATGGGCATCTCCTTCCTCGGGCTGGTCTTGCTTCCCTTTGCCCGCGACGCTTGGCTCTTTATCCTATCGGCGACCCTCTTTGGCTTCGGGATTTCTCCCGTGTGGTTGCTTGCGATGGGATCCGTAGAGGAAGAACGCCGGAGTGCCCAAATGGGAATCCTGTACGCCTTTTGGCTTCTGGGCACGGGAAGCGGGGTGATCCTGAGCAACTTCCTCATCGGGCGGGGGTCCGTAACCCCCCTGTACGTCGCCCTCGGAGTTTGGGGGGTTTCGCTTCTCAGTGTAGCCTTCCTTCGGGATTTTCGCCACCCGGCGTATCGTCCTCCCCTCCTCCGGGAACAGTTCCGCGTCCTCGTCCACCAGTTTGGTCGCATCCGCGCCTTACTTCCGGGGATGCTCTTCCAGACGGTGGCTGCGGGCATGCTCATCCCCATAATTCCCAACTTTCTTGCTGTATACCAGAAGCTCCCGTACGATGCGTACTCGTACCTCCTCCTCGTCGGCGGGGGTTTGGCCCTCGGAGGGCTCATCCCCATGGGGATTGCCGCCGACCGTCTGGGGCGGCGGGGATTTCTCCTCGTCGGGTTTTTCCTCATGGGCGTCGCTCTCCTCTTCATGGCGACGCCGCAACCCCTCGAAAGGCTTCTTTTCTGGGCGGCGGTTCTCGGGATCGGCTACGCCGCGCTTTTGCCGGCATGGAATGCGCTCCTCGCCCAATACGTCCCCCCCAACCACAAGGGCGTGGGTTGGGGACTCTTTTCCACTCTGGAAGGGCTCGGCCTCATGCTCGGTTCCGGGCTCGGGGGTTTCCTCGCCGATCGCCTCACCACGCCCAACGTCGTCCTCATCAGTGGTATGATGCTCTTGAGCCTCGTCTTTTTCTACCTATTTGCCCCACTTCACCCTCCTGCCTTTTGGGATAGCTCTTCGGATCGCGTGCGCTGAGCTTGGAGACGGGGCGATTGGGGGGAGCGGACTTGTCGTGGATCCCGGCTTTCGGAAAGGGTATTGCGTATTTCCTCCTCCTCTATGCGCTGTACGTCCTTCTCTCGCTCGTCTGGTTTCGCCTCCTCCGGCGCGGCGGGCTACACCGCCTCCGGGTCCCGGGAGCCGTCTTCCTCACGTTCGACGACGGGCCGGATCCCGAGTTCACTCCCCGGCTTTTGGAAGTCCTCGCGCGCCACGGAGCGCGGGCAACTTTTTTCGTCGTGGGCGAGCGCGCGGCGCGCTACCCGGAAGTCCTGCGGCAGATTGCCGACGCGGGGCACGAAATCGGAATCCACAACTTTCGGCACACGCTGAATTTTTTCTCCCTACCATGGAGAACCGCACGCGGCGTAGAAGAAGCGGCGCGCGTCGTGGAAGAAATCACCGGCAAGCGCCCTACGCTCTACCGTCCCCCCTGGGGTGCTCTCGGTCTTCTGGACTACTTCCTTCTGCGGAAGAGGTTCACGGTCGTCTTTTGGTCGCTCACGATGTACGATTGGCAGGCTTCGCGGACCGTTCGCTGGCTCAAGTGGCGCTTCCTTTCGCGCGTTTCCGCCGGTGAGATCGTCCTTTTGCACGACTCTGGGCGGACGTTCGGCGCCGACCCCGATGCTCCGGGTCGGACCTTGGCCGCCCTCGACGCCGCGCTGACCCTTCTCCGGGAGGCCGGCGTTTCGTTTCGCTTTTCCACGCTCGGCGAAGGCCTCGCGGCGGCGGCGCGCGGGGAACGGATCCTCGACCCCCCTCGCCTTTTTCGCCACCACCTGTACTTCGCCTTCGAACGCCTCCACCACGCCGTGTTTCGCTACACGCCGCTTCTCGGAACGGACGGGCTTTTGTACCTCGAACGGAGACCGTACTCCGGTCCGCCGCTCGTCGTTCGTGGGGAAACCCTGCTTTCCCCCGGGGATCCGGCGTTTAACCTGCACTTCAACAACGAGCTCCTCTTTTCCGCCCTCCGAAACGAAGGTTCTACCTTGCGGTCCGTGGTCCAGCTCAAACGCCTCGGCGATCAATCTCTCGCGCTCCTCGCGCACTACATCGCGGAAAACGCCCCCGACGTGCGAGGAGTGTACGGCCTCTCCGCATTGCACCGGGGGATCCGCGCCTTCGGCTTTCACGTCTTACCCTCGCAGGACACGCTCTGGGAGCGCGTATCCGGAGCCTACATGCTCGGGCTCCTCGGGCTTTTGCACCCCGACGGCATGAGGCGTCTGCGCGAGGGGGGGGACGTGAGCCCCCGCTGGGTCGTCCTCTCCCGCCGAGAGCTCGACGCCCGCTACGGCGTTCGTACTTCTGCGAAGCCAAAGCGGGAAGGAGAGCCGGAAGGGGAGAGGGAAGGGGGAGAGAGGCCGCACACGGGGGAGGCGAGAGCGGGGGAGCTTTCGGAGAAAGGGGGGACACGGGGATGAAGGGAGAGAGCGTCGCCCGCGCGCGGTCGCCGCTCATCCGGCGCGTCTGGATCGTCTACGCGGCCTACGGCTACGGGCATCGGAGCGCCGCCGAAGCCATGGCGGAAGCCGTCCGCGCGCTCCATCCCGAAGCAGACGTCGTCGTGGAGGATTTCATGGAGCGCGTACATCCGCGCTTTCACCGGCTCCTCCAAAGGATCTTTTACTTCGCCCTCAGGTACGTGCCTTCCGCGTACCGAACCGTATACGCCGTGGGCGCCCCGCAAAAACTTCTCTTTCGCGAAATGCTCGCCTTCGTGCGCCTTGCGGGTCGGAGCCCCCTCCTGGCCCGCCTGCGCGACCTTTCTCCGGACCTCGTGATCTCTACGCACTTTCTCGCCACCCAGGAACTCGCCGAGCTTCGGGCGCGGGGGGAGCTCCTCGCCCCCCTCGTCACCGTCGTCACGGACTACGCCGTGCACCCGTTTTGGGTACACCCGGCCAACGACCTCTACCTCGTCGGCTCCCGCGAGGGAATAGAAGTCCTGAAGACCTTCGGCTTCCCGGCTTCCCGCGCGTTTGCCACCGGACTTCCCCTTCGCGCGCAATTCTGGAACGCGGATGCGGCTGCGCCTCTTCGGCTCTCCCTTTCCCCGGGGAGCGCCGAGCGACCGTTGCGCCTTCTCTTCATGGGTGGCGGGTTGGGGATGCTCGATTCCCTCCCCGAACTCCTCCTCTCCCTCGACCGCTTGCCCTTTGCCAAGGAGGTTCACGTCGTTGCGGGACGAAACGACGAGCTCTACCGCGCGCTTTCGGAGTTTCGAGAGCGGCTGAGGAGTCCCCTCCTGGTGTACGGGTTCGTAGAGGAAGTACACCGCCTCATGCAGGAGGCCGACCTCCTCGTCACCAAGGCCGGCGGTCTCTCGGTCGCCGAAGCGTGGGCGTTGGGCTTGCCCATCTTTCTCTACCGCCCGCTGGCGGGACACGAAGAGGAAAACGCGAGACTTCTCGATGCGGCCGGCGTGGCGCGCCTCGCCCGCACGTCCGAAGACCTCCTGCACCAGATCGCGGAGTTTGCCGCCCGCCCGTACCGCGGTGTCCCCGATCCGCGCCGCCTGCGTGCGGCCCTTGAGGCGGTCCGGATCGTCTGGCCATATGCCGAAGAGCACGTCCTCTACGGCTCGGGGGAGGCTCCTCTTCTCGATCTGGAGCTCGACGACCTGTGGGAGGAGGAGGGCTTTTCCGCAGCCGAAAGGTCGGGGGACGTTTTTCCGATCTTGGACGGTCGAGGGGGAGAAGGAGGAGATGATCCTTCGTGCCGAGAGTCCTTTTCCCCTCGGGTGTTTTTCCCTCCCGAGTCCCGGTAATGTCTTTGTCTTTTTCTTTTTGTTTGCCGGAGACGGTTTCGTTTTTCGCCGATTCCCGGGAATTTCTTTGTTTTCTCGGCCCGTGAGCGCGCGTCGCCCGGACACTTCGGGGAAGAAACGGAGGTCTTCTATGGAGCGTGAGGTGCCGGAAAGGGGTGCAGTTCGGATCGGGCGAGGGGAAGGGGAACACGATTTCGCACGGCGCGGCGCGGCACGGACCGTCCGACGTCTCTCGGAACGGGACTCCCTCCCGCCTGCCCGGGAAGGACGCGTCCTCGTGCGGAAGTTGTTCGGGAACTTCGTTCCCGACCGCATCGCCGATTCTCTCGCAAACGTCGACCTCGAAGAGCTCGTGCGGGAGGGCGTGCGCGGGGTACTCGTGGATTTGGACAACACCCTCCTCCCGTGGAACTCTTCGGACATCCCGGACGCCCACCGTGCTTGGCTCGAGGCGGCCCGCGCGCGGGGACTTTCCGTGTGCGTGATCTCCAACAACCACACGATGCGCGTGGAAAACGCGCTGCGGGAGCTCGGCATTCCTTACGTTTCTTCGGCGCGCAAGCCCTTGCGTGCCGGATTTGTGCGCGCCTTGCGCCGGATCGGCCTTCCTCCCGAAGCGTGCGTCGTCGTCGGCGATCAGCTCCTCACGGACGTCTGGGGCGCACACCGCGTGGGAATGCGCGCTTTTCTCGTCCGCCCCGTCGTGCCGACGGACGGCCCGCACACGCGCGCAAACCGCTTTTTCGAACGCCGAATTCGCCGCCTGCTCGAACGGCTCGGTTTGTGGCCCGAGGAGGAGTGAGCGTCGTGTCTGCCGAAGTCCGCCTCTGCCCCGGTTGCGGGGCACCGCTGCAGACGACCGACCCCCACGCCCGCGGGTACCTTCCTCCGGAAAAGTGGGACGACCCACGGGCTCTGTGCATGCGCTGTTTTCGCATGCTCCACTACGGAGATCCGACGGCCATCCGCCTGAGTTCCGAGGACTTCGCGGAAGCCGCCGCCTCCTTGGCCAAGCAAAAGGTCGTCCTCCTCCTCGTCGTCGACCTCCTGGACGTGGAAGCAGGTCTTGGGCTTTCCCTCCCCCGCGGGCCGCACCACCCCGTCCTCCTCGTGGGGAACAAGGAGGACCTCCTTCCCCGGTCGGTCCGGCGGGAGCGCGTCGCGCGGTGGCTCGAGCGCCGGGCGCGGGAGTTCGGCCTCGACCCCGTAGACGTCATCCTCCTTTCGGCCAAGCGCCGAAGAAACATCGAGTCGCTCGTCGCCGCTGTGGAACGGTTTGCGGGGAAGTTCCGGACCTTTGCCGCCGTAGGTGTGGCCAACGCCGGAAAGTCCACCCTCCTCAACGCCCTGCGGGAGGTACTCGCGCCGAGCACTTCCGACCCGAGTTCCCCGCCCATTCCTCTCACGGTTTCCCCGTTTCCCGGGACGACGCTCAGCGTCGTTCGCATGGACCTTCGCGGTGGCATCGTCCTCTACGATACGCCGGGTGCGCTTCCCCAAAGTACGATCGCTCCTCGCCTGTTGCCGGAGGAGCTGAAGCTCCTCGTCCCGCAGGAAGAAATTCGTCCGCGGGTGTACCAGCTCCGCGACCCGGGGCAGACGATCTTCCTCGGCGGGCTCGTGCGCGTGGACTTCGTGTCGGGCCCGCCGCAGCCCCTCGTCGTCTACGCCTCGTCGCGTATTCGGGTACACCGGACGAAGCTCGCCCGCGCCGACGAACTGTACGCCCGCCACGTGGGAGAGCTCCTCTTCCCTCCTGCGCGCGACCGCGCAGAACGCTTCGCCCTGCGCGAACGCACCCTCCTCACCTTGTCGCCGTCAACGGCAAAGCGCGACATCGCCGTGGGAAGCGTAGGTTGGGTCGTGCAACACGGACAGCCCGGAGAATTCGTCGTCCACGTCCCGGAAGGCGTCCGCGTGTACGTCCGCGAGGCGATCGTGTGACGATGTGGAGGAAGAGATTGCAAAAACAAGAAGTCGGTATTTCTGGCTTTAATCAAAACTTCACATTCCTCTACCCCCGGGTGATGTACAATGTTCGATACGAAGAAGTGGTAGAAAGTGCTCCAAGGGGGCGGAGGGATGATCGTCGGAGGGGAAGGTGTGCGCCGCCTGCTCGCGGCGGCTTTGGCCCTTCTCGTGCTTTTGTCTGTCGTCGGTTGCGCAAATTCTCCCGCACCTCCTCAGGACGGTAAGGCCACTTCGCAGGCACTCCTGGAAGAATTGCGCTCGCAGGCGAAGGACGCGAGCCCTTCCGATCGGACGAAGGATTCGGGTAGCCCGAAGAAGGAAGGCCGTTCGTCCGCGAGTGAGGACCCTACCGGCGGGCTTTCCGATCTTTTGAGCGGACTTCTCGGCGGCGAAGAATCCGACTCTGGTGGCTTTTCCGATCTTCAGGACGGACTTCTCGGCGGCGGTACGAAGCGCGAAGCGGTGCGCCCCTTTGTCGAGGGGAACGCGCAGGGCAACCGAGGTCTCGTCTTTGAAGCGAAGAAGGATGGGCGGACCGTCTACCTCATGGGCACAATTCACGTCGCCAAACGCGAGATGTACCCTCTTTCGGCAGATGTGAGGAAGGCATTTGAAGAGTCGTACGCCCTCGCCGTGGAGGCGGACGTGAGCTCTCTCGGCGAACAGCTCACGGCGGTGAGGTATACCCTGGACGGGATGTACACGGATGGGCGTACGTACCGCGACGTGTTGCCCGAGGATGTCGTGCAAAAGATCGAGGAGTTCAAGTCCCGCAATCGGGGGAGCACCGTGCTCGTCCAAGATTCTTTTAAACCATGGTACCTCTACATGGCCATCTCCCAAGCGCGGCTCTCTTCGCTGAAGGACTTCAGTGCCGCCTACGGGGTCGACGTCGTCCTCATCCAAGAAGCCAAGAGACGCGAAAAGCCCGTTCGTTCTCTCGAAGGCGCTTCGGCGCAGATGGAGCTCCTTTCGACTCTGCCCGACGACGTCTACGCGGAGATCTTTCGAAAGGAGCTCTCGCGAGACGACTCTGTCTACCGCCAAGAGATGGAATATTTGCACGAATTTTTGCGCACCGGTGACGCCGCCGCGCTGGCGCGGTCGGCCGTAGACGGCTACCGAGGGAAGAGTCAGGCGCTCGAAACGTACTACCAAAAGGTCATCGTGGAACGCAACCAAGCAATGGCCCAGAGCATCGAGAAGCTCCTCCAAACGGGCGGAAGACCTCTCTTCGTCGCCGTAGGTGCCGCGCACGTCGTAGGGCCGGACGGGCTGGTGGAGATCTTTCGGAAGAAAGGGTATACGGTGCGGCAGCTGTGATTTCCTCCTACCCTTGAAAGGGTGGGCTTTCCCGGCGGCCCCGCGTAAGCCTCTTGATCATCCCTGGGGGAAGGGGCAAACGCGCTTCCGAAATGAACTTCGCTTTTCCGCTCGGGCGTGAGGCGAATCCGGTGAGCTTCCGGATCGAACTCACGCCCGCTCCATTTCTACGGAAAAGTCGAGAGGGGGCCGGGTAAACATCCACGAGGTTACGAGCCCGTCTACGCCGGAAGAGGCGTATTCTATCGTAGCGTGCGGCAGCTACAGACCTCCGCCGTGGCGCGGGACGTTGACGCGGAAGGCGCCTTCTCGGAAGAGCCTGCGGTGGCCGCCTTCTTGGGCGATACGCCAGACGCGATCGGGGTCGAGGACGACGAGCCCCGCGAGGACGTCCACGCCCCACGTGTAGAGGAGCGGGTGCATGGGCGTGCTCGGCCCGACGAGGACGAGGAACTTCTCGCGGGCGAGCTCGAGCATCCGGGGGAAGGTTTTGTTCACCAGGGTCGAGGCGGTAAGGAACACGGCATCCTGCTCGGCCATGAGGTACTCTGCCGCCGGATCGGGGGTGTCTCCCGGGAGGGGTACGCGTTCGAAGATCGTGAGCTCCACGTCTTCCCGCAGTTCTTCGATGCCCGGGAAGTGCCCGACGACGGCCACCTTTTTCCCGCGGAGCTTCTCGCGCAAGGCGTCGAAGGCGCTCTTCGGGTCGTAGGCTTCCAGAGAGTGTCCGAGGAGGGATTCGACGCGCTCGCGCGTGTTTACCCCGGCGCCGATGGCCGCCACGCCGATGGCCGCTTCGACGAAGTTCCAGGACAGAACGAGCCGTGCCACCTCGCGCAAGGGCTTACCGGCAAAGTCCCCCGCCTGCGGTACGGAAACTTCTCCTTCGCGGTACGTCATGGACATGCCCACGCGGTCGCCGCTGCGCACGAGCGTCCAGTGAAGGCCTACGAGCACCTCGTCGACGACGAGGTCGTCCGGAACGAGCTCGAGAAGGGCGTGGTAGTATTCCCAGCGCCAACCCAGGGGCGGCCAGGAACTCGGGTCCTTTTTTGCGAGGGGCGGGGAAGAAGGGTTTCGCTCCAAGGCGTATATCCCCTACATGCGCCCGGCGCCGGGCGAGAATCCGTACTTCGCAAAGACCTCTTGCGCTTCCGGGGAGAGGAGGAAGTCGAGGAACTTCGTCGCTTCGGCTTTGTGCTGCGAGTTGGCGAGGACGACGCCGAGGTAGTGGATGGGATCGTGCCAGGAGGAATCGGCCGTGTCCATCACCGTGACCTTGTCGGAAATCTTGGCATCCGTGGCGTAGACGACGCCGTAGTTCGCCTCGCCGCTCTCCACGTAGGCGAGGACCTGGCGCACGGTCTGGGCGTAGACGATGCGGTCCTTCACGGCGTCCCAGACGCCCGCGGCCTTGAGGGCCTGTTCGGCGTAGCGTCCGGCGGGGACACTCTTGGGTTCGCCCAAGGCGATCTTGCCGCTTGCGCCCAGGGCTTCGGGCAGGTTCCGAAAGGTGGTGGGTTTCCCACCGTCTCTGGGGGCGACGAGGACGAGCCGGTTCGTCGCGACGGAGTCGACGCGCCCTTGGTCCACGTAGTTTTTGTCCTTGAGCTCGTCGATCTCCTTCTTCCCCACGCTCAAAAAGACGTCGACACTCGCCCCGCTCAGGATTTGCTCCTTGAGGTTCCCCGAGGCGCCGAAGTTGTAGTCGATCTTCGCGTTCGGGTGATCCTTTTCGTAAATTCCTTTGAGTTCGGTGAGGGCGTCCTTGAGGGAGATGGCCGCGGAGACGGTGAGCGTCGTCGGGGCTTTCGCTTCTGGGGACGGGGAGTCTTCCAGCGCCGCCTTCCCGCCGCAGCCGCCGAGGCTCAGGGCGAATACAGGGAAAAGGGCGACGGCGAGGGAGAGGGTGCTCTGGAGGCGGAAGATGCGGGACGTGCGTCCGCGGAGACGTGCGTTTTCCATAGGGGATCCCTCCCGGATTTCCAATGAGGATCTCTGCGGGCGCGTCCGCGCTCGAGGAAGAGGACGTCTTCGGCGAGGCGGTCGCGCTCTTCGGCGTCGTGGGTGACGAGGAGGACGGGGATGGGCCTCATGGCCACGAGTTCGAGGAGCGTGGCGTAGAGGTCCTCCTTGAGCGTTTGGTCCAGGTTGGCAAAAGGTTCGTCGAGGAGGAGGACGTCCGGTTGGGTGGCGAGGGCGCGCACCAAGGCGACGCGCTGACGCTCGCCTCCGGAAAGGGTGTGCGGCTTTCGCCCCAGGAGGGGCGAAAGGCGCGTGACTTCGAGGAGGGGGCGGATCTCCGGGTCGTCGGGCCGGATGCGCCGGCGGATCCCGTACGCGATGTTTTGCCACACGGTCATGTGGGGAAAGAGGAATCCGGCCTGAAGCACGTAGCCGACGCGCCGCATTTCGGGGGGCAGGGGCTTCGTGCCCTCTCCCACGAACACCCGCTCGCCGAGGCGGATCGTTCCCCGGTCGGGGAGGAGGAGCCCGGCGATCAGGTGGAGGAGTGTGGACTTCCCCGAGCCGGAGGGGCCAAAGACGGCCGTGATCCCCGGCGGAAACGCGTGGCGTACGGTGAGGGAAAACTCCGCGAGACGCTTTTCCACGTCCACGTAGAGCACGGTTCACCACCTCGGAAGGGCCGTTCAGCACGTGGTCATCCCGTAGAGAGGAAGGGCGTTCCCTGTCGCCGCGTGAGCCACTGGATGCCGAGGAGGGTGGCGATGCTAAAGGTGAAGAGGAGGCCGGTCATCACCGCGGCGACGTCGTTTTCCCCGTTCGCCACGGCAAAATAGATCCCCAGGGGGAGGGTGACCGTGCGCCCGGGGATGTAGCCGGCGAGCATGAGGGTCGTGCCGAAATCTCCCAGGGCGCGGGCGAAGGCGAGGGCGATTCCCGCGAGGAGCTGCGGCCACGCCAGAGGCAGCGTGATCGTGAAAAAGACGTATAGAGGGCCGCGGCCTAGGGTGCGGGCTACCGCTTCGTAACGCGGGTCGACGCTTCGAAAGGCGGCCAGCGCTCCTTGGTAGAGAAGGGGGAAGGCGACGACGGAGGCGGCCAAAAGCGCCCCTGTCCACTGGAAGACGAGTTCCACGCCGAACGCGTGGTACAGGAGTGCGCCCACGGGTCCCTTTTTCGAGACGAGGAGGAGGAGGAGGTAGCCGAGGACGGTCGGAGGGAGCACCATGGGGAGGAGGAAGAGCGTGTGCAGGAGCGAGGCGCCGGGGAACGTCCGGCGGGCGAGAAGGCGGGCGAGGGGAACCGCGACGAGGATGTCGATGCCTGTGGCGAGGAAGGAGACCTTCATGGAAAGGAGGAGGGGTTCGAGGATTTCCGGGCGCACCGCCGGCGCCTCCTTTCGCTGGTGGTTCGCGTACCGTCTTCCCTCCCTACCCCACGGGGCTTCGGAGCGGCAACGAAAAAACCCTGCCGGAACCGGCAGGGTATCGGGATCCCGAGCGCACGTCCCGTCTGCGCAGAGAGGGACCGCCGGAACCCGCCGCCTCCTTCTACACCGAGGGTAAGGCATATCCGTTTCCGGACATACCCCGTGGGCCGAAGCCCAGGCCGGCTGCCGTAGGAGGAATTTCCTCCCGTAGGACCACCGGCTCGGAGGGGCGTGCGTCCTCCGCTTGGATTGTGGCTTTCGCCACAAGTATGGCATAATGGGAGGGAAGCGGCAAGAAGATCGCGGATGTTTTCAAACTTTCGCCATAGTTGCGCCGCCTTTTTTCGATTCGGGTAGGGGAAACGGCGGGACTTCCCGCATCGAGGATTCGGCGTTGTACAGGGGGCAGGACGGCCGTCATGGTCGAAGTAGGAGCGGAAACGCGCCTCTACGCGCTCTTTGGTGCACCGGTGGCGCACAGCCTCTCGCCAGCGATGCAGACGGCGGCCTTCAGAGCCCTGGGCGTGGATGCCGTGTACCTCGCCTTTGAAGTGGCGCGGGAGCGCCTGCCCGACGCGGTGCGGGCGATGCGTGCGCTCCGATTCCCCGGAGCCAACGTGACCCTGCCGCACAAGGAAGCGGTCTTTGCCCTTCTCGACGCCCACACGCCCCAGGCCGCGGCGATCGGCGCCGTGAACACCCTCTATTGGGACGGAGAAAAGCTCGTGGGTGACAACACGGACGCCGAAGGGTTCGTTCGCTCGCTCGAGGAGGCGGTGGGGAACTTCCCCTACGCGGAGAGGCAGGCGGTCCTCCTCGGGGCTGGAGGTGCGGCGCAGGCCGTGGCGTTCGGCCTTTTGTGGCGGGGCATGCGCCGCTTCCTCCTCACGAGCCGTGGGGAGGAGCGTGCTCACCGCCTTGCGGAACGCCTGCGGCGCGCGGGGGCGGAGGTCCGGGTGTTCTCCTGGGAGCGGCGCGACGACGTCGTCCGCGCTGCGGAACCGGGGACGCTCGTCGTCAACGGGACGCCCGTGGGCATGCACCCCAACGTAGACGCCCTTCCGCTTTCCCCGTCGGCCCTTCACCCGGGGCTCGTCGTCGCCGACCTCGTGTACAACCCGCTGTGTACGCGCCTCCTTCGCGAGGCGGCCGCACGCGGCGCGCGGGTCGTACCGGGGGTGGGGATGTTCGTCCACCAAGGAGCGGCGGCCCTTGAGCGCTGGACGGGGCGCCCCGCCCCCGTGCCGGTGATGCGCGACGTGGTGAACCGCGCCTTGGGTGCCGGAGGGCGGGCGGAAGGATGCTGAGGGAACCGGATGCTCGGAAAGAAGGGTACCGCGTCGGCCTCCTCGGAGGGACCTTCGATCCGCCGCATACGGCCCACCTCGTCGTCGCCGAGTGGGCGCGGGACGCGCTCGCGCTCGACGAGGTGTGGTTTGTTCCCGCCCACGTTCCTCCGTGGAAGCGCGCCCGCGTCGTCGCGTCGCCTGCCGAGCGTCTTGCCATGCTCCGCCTCGCGGTCTCCGGAAGGCCCTACCTCGCCGTGCAGACCGTCGAATACGAGCGGCCGGGCCCTTCCTACACGGCGGATACGCTGGCGAGCCTTCGGCGCCGCTATCCCGGGGTAACCTTTGTCTTTCTTTTGGGGAGCGACGCCTTGGCGGGTCTGCCCCTTTGGCACGGCTTTCCCGGGGTCCTCGACCTGGCGCACTTTGCCGTCTTCGTTCGCCCGCCCCACACGCCCGACGACGTTTCGCGCACGATTGAAGAAGTCGCCGCCGCCGCGGGGGTTTCTCCGTCCCGGTTCGTTGCCGTAGACGTTCCGCCCTTGGGGATTTCTTCGAGCCTCGTCCGGAGGAGGCTGTGCGAGGGGCGGTCGGTTCGCTCTCTCGTTCCTGACGCCGTCCTCGCGTACATCCTGGAGCGGGCGCTGTACCTCCTTCCGGCGTGCGGTGCCGAGGTTTCGGAGAACGGGTAGGTCCCGCGACGTGCAGCAAATTTTCGAAGGAGGTGGGGCCCCGTGGTCGATCTCGATCGGATCCGAAACGAGGTATTCGCCGACCTTTCTCCCGGACGCAGGCGACACGTGGAAGGGGTCGTGGCGACGTCGCTGCGCTTTGCGGAACGCCTGGGCGTAGACCGCTCAAAGGCGGAGCTTGCGGCCCTCCTCCACGACATGTGCAAGGAGTGGCCGAAGGAGCGGCAGGCGGAAGTCCTCCGCCGCCATCGCGATACCCTGTGGCTCGACTACGACGCCCACCTCTGGCACGCTCCCTGCGCGAGCTACGTCGCCCGCGAGCGCTTCGGCGTGGAAGATCCCTTCGTTTTGGAAGCGGTATACTACCACACGACGGGACGTGCGGCCATGTCGCCCCTCGACCTCGTCCTGTGGGTGGCCGATTACGTAGAACCTTCCCGCGACTTTCCGGGCGTCGAGGCCGTCCGCGCGTTGGCCGAGGTGGATCTCTACGCGGCGTTCTGCCACGGCGTGCGCGAGACGATCCTCGAGCTCGCGTGGGAGGAAGAGAGGATTTTCCCCCTCGCCCTTGACGCGTACAACGCGTGCGTGCGCCGGAGGTGGCGTCAGACAGGATCGATCGAAGACGAATGAGGAGGTGGTCGGGGCGGTGGGCTTGTACGACGAAGAACGCCACGATCTCGTCCGTTCCGAGTCCCCGGAGGCCGAAGCCGTCGGGTCGGCCCAGGGAGCGGGGATTCGGAACACGGTCCGAGGCGCGACGGAAGGGGACGCACGCGCGGTGGCGGTGAGCTTGGGGAACGCCGCCCTCGCCAAGAAGGGGGAGGACGTACTCCTCCTCGACGTTCGCGGGCTCACGCTCATCGCCGACTACTTTCTCCTCGTGACGGGAAAAAACCGCGTACACGTCCGCGCCCTGAGCGACGCCGTGGAAGAAGAGGCGCGCAAGGTGGGGAGGCGTGCGCGGCGGACGGAAGGACTTGACGAGGGACGCTGGGTCCTCCTCGACTACGGCGACGTGATCGTCCATCTCTTCACGGAGGAAGAACGCGCGTACTACCAGCTCGAACGGCTGTGGGGCGATGCCCCCCGCGAGCTCTTGGGGGGCGGGGAGGTAGATCCCCAAGAGGAGTCGGTTCATCCGTAGCGGCAAATCCGGGTTTGGGAAGTGGAACGCTTCCGCGATTCGATCCCCTAAGGAGGAGGAGCGACCTTGCGCGCCCTTTCCGACCAACTCGTACTCGTCACCGGTTCGTCCCGTGGACTCGGGGCGGCGATCGCCGAGGCGTTCGTCCGTGAAGGGGCCCGCGTCGTGGTGAACTACGTGCGCAACCGCGAAGCGGCGGAGGCGCTCGTAAGGCGGCTGGGAGATCGCGCCGTAGCCGTACAGGCGGACGTCATCAAGACCAAGGACGTTGAAGAGCTCGTGCGCGCGGCACGTGAGCGCTTCGGAATGCCCGTCACCACCCTCGTGATCAACGCCGTGGATTACGCGTTTGACCCCGAGAAGCGTCCTACGGTGGAGACGCTGGAGTGGCCCGGCCTCGTGCGCCAGTTTAGCCTCACCGTGCTCCAGACGTACCTCCTCGTGCGCGCCGTCCTCCCCGACATGCGGGAGGCGGGATTCGGCCGGATCGTCGCCGTCGGTACGAACCTCGTGCACGATCCGGTCGTGCCTTACCACGACTACATCGCGGCCAAGGGAGCTCTTCTCGCCTTCGTGCGAAGCCTCGCCAAGGACCTCGGCCCCGACGGGATTACGGCAAACGTGGTCTCCCCGGGGCTCATCCGCGTCACCGATGCGAGCCGGCACACCTCCGAAGAGGTCTTCCGCCAGGTGGCCGAAGCGAGCGCCCTCCGACGTGTCGTCACGCCCGAAGAGGTGGCCGATGCGGTGCTCTTCTTCGCCTCGCCGTGGGCGCGGGCGATCACGGGGCAGGAACTCGTCGTCGACGGCGGCCTCGTCATGCGCTGAGGAAGGCGCAGATTCGGGGCCACGGTGCCCGGAAAAGTCCTTGGCCCCCGGGTGTTGGGCGTGCTACAATAGGTTCCAATCCCTACGTCCGCTCGTCCGGGGCGGTGCCCTTTTCTCGGCCCCTTTTCCGGGGTTTGCGCGTCGAACGACTCGCCCGCCCCAAGACGGAGGAACGTCTGAAGCCGCGCGCCGCGTCCGGCGCGTGGCCGTGCACCGTAGGCATCGTGTAGGAGGGACCGGCTGGCGATGTACCCGCACCGCGCCATCGAGAAGCGCTGGCAGGAGTACTGGGAAACCCACGAGACGTTCGTCCTCAAAGAACCGGTAGACACTTCGAAGCCGAAATTTTACGTCTTGGACATGTTTCCCTACCCGTCGGGATCGGGTCTGCACGTGGGCCACGTAGAAGGGTACACGGCGACGGACATCGTCGCGCGCATGAAGCGCATGCAGGGGTACAACGTCCTCCACCCCATGGGGTGGGATGCCTTCGGCCTCCCGGCGGAGCAGTACGCCCTGGACACGGGCAACCACCCCGGTCCCTTCACGGAAAAGAACATCGCGAACTTCCGCCGCCAGCTCAAGGCGCTCGGGTTTTCCTACGACTGGACGCGGGAGTTCGCGACGACCGACCCGAAGTACTACAAGTGGACGCAGTGGATCTTTCTCAAGTTTTTCGAGCACGGACTCGCGTACATGGCGGAAGTGCCGGTGAACTGGTGTCCGGCCCTCGGTACGGTACTGGCAGACGAGGAGGTCGTCGACGGGAAGAGCGAACGCGGGGGACACCCCGTCTACCGGATTCCCATGCGCCAGTGGCTCCTCAAGATCACCGCGTACGCCGACCGCCTCTACGCCGACCTCGACCTTCTCGACTGGCCGGAGCACATCCGCGAGATGCAGCAAAATTGGATCGGCCCATCGGAAGGTGCGGAAATCGAGTTTCCCCTCGCGAGCGGCGACGGGGTGATCACGGTCTTTACGACGCGGCCCGACACGCTCTTCGGCGCGACGTACCTCGTCCTCGCGCCGGAACACCCGCTCGTGGACCGACTCACGACGCCCGAGAGGCGCGCGGAGGTCGAGGCGTACCGCGAGGCGACCGCGCGGAAGTCGGACCTCGAGCGCACGGACCTCGCCAAGGAAAAGACCGGGGTGTTTACCGGGGGGTACGCCCTGCACCCCGTGACCGGCGAACCCCTTCCCGTGTGGATCGCCGACTACGTCCTCGGTCACTACGGGACGGGTGCGATCATGGCCGTACCGGCCCACGACGAACGCGACCACGAGTTCGCCCGCAAGTTCGGTCTCCCCATCGTCGAGGTCGTAAAGGGCGGCGACGTCACGCGCGAGGCGTACACGGGCGACGGCGAACACGTGAACTCCCAGTTCCTCGACGGCCTGGGCGTCGCCGAGGCCAAGGAGCGGATGATCGCCTGGCTCGAGGAGCACGGCCGCGGACGTCGGAAGAAGATGTACCGCCTTCGGGACTGGGTGTTCAGCCGGCAGCGCTTCTGGGGAGAACCGATTCCCGTGATCCACACGGAGGACGGGCAGGTGAAGCCCGTGCCTTACGACCAGCTTCCCGTCACCCTCCCCGATACGGATCAGATCCGTCCCACGGGCACGGGAGAGTCGCCCCTGGCCAACGTGAAGGAATGGGTGGAGACCGTCGACCCGGAGACGGGGCGGCCGGCGCGGCGCGAGACGAACACGATGCCTCAGTGGGCGGGGAGCTCTTGGTACTACCTGCGCTTCGTCGATCCGCACAACGACGAGGCACTGGCAGACTACGAAAAGCTCAAGTACTGGCTCCCCGTGGATCTGTACGTGGGCGGCGCCGAACACGCCGTTCTCCACCTCCTGTACGCCCGCTTCTGGCACAAGTTCCTGTACGATCTCGGGGTCGTCCCTACTCCCGAGCCGTTCCAGAAGCTCTTTAACCAAGGAATCATCCTCGGGGAAGACCACCAAAAGATGTCCAAGTCGCGGGGGAACGTCGTAAACCCCGACGAGATCCTCGAGAGCCACGGCGCGGACGCTTTGCGCCTCTACGAGATGTTCATGGGGCCTCTGGAGGCGACGAAGGCTTGGTCGACGTCGGGGCTCGACGGCGCGCGCCGTTTCCTCGAGCGCGTGTGGCGGTACTTCGTGGGAGAGGAAGAGGTAGACCCCGAGCGGCGGACGCTTTCCGCGCGCATCGTCGAAGACGATGCCTTCTTCGCGCCGGGGTGGGAAGAGGACCCCGAGAAGCGGCAGACGGCACGGATGTACCACCGGACGGTCAAAAAGGTGAGCGAGGACTACGAAAACCTGCGCTTCAACACGGCCATCGCCCAGCTCATGACCTTCATGAACCACGCGTACGACGTGGGGGTTCTTCCCCGGAGCTACGCGGAGGGCTTCGTGAAGCTCCTCTACCCGATCACGCCGCACCTCGGCGAGGAGCTCTGGTGGCGGCTTGGGCACGACGAGACGATCGCGTACGAGCCCTGGCCCGCGTACGAGGACCGCTGGCTCGAGGTCGAAGAGGTGGAGCTCGTCATCCAGGTGAACGGGAAGCTCCGCGGCCGCCAGCGCGTTCCCAAGGGGCTTTCGGAGGGACAGCTTCGCGAGCTCGCCCTCGCGCACGAGGGCGTGCGCCGGCACATCGAGGGACGGACGGTGCGCAAGATCGTCGTCGTCCCCGATCGCCTCGTCAACCTCGTCGTGGAGTAAAGTCTCCGGGATGAGCGCCGCACGGGACGGGAGGACGAAAGAGATCCGAGCGCAACACAAGGCGCCGCCATCAGGGCGGCGCCTTGCCCGTGCATGCCGTATAATAGTCTCGACGAGAGGAGGGGGCCGTCGTGGTCGATCGGACGAAGAAGTGGGAGGCGCTCAAGCGTTTTCTCCAAACCGGTCCCCTGGATCCTCCCCGCCTTGCCGCCGTGGCCTTCCTCGCCGGGCGGATCGAGCGCGTGCGTTTCGTCTCCGACATCGAATCCTCTCCGGTAGGGGTGCGCATTTCTACGCGCAAGCGCGCCCTTTGGCCGAATGTCCCCTTTTTCGCCCGCGTCCACGGGGTCGAGGTACCCGACCCCTTCCTCTTCATCGCGGCTCTGGCGACGAGCGACGAGACGATCGACGTCCTCCTCGAAGTCGACCCGGAAGAGCGGGAGGACGGCTGGCTCGACGCGGTCCTCGAGGACGCTGCCCAAGAGACGCCGCAAGAACGCGTAGACGCCCTTCGGGCGGAAATCGACCGCCTGCTCGACATCTACAACGAGATCCGTCGCGGACTGGAAGGTGCGGAAGAAGGGCGAGAGGACTACCGCCGCTTCCTCGAAATCGCCCAGAGGGACATCGAATCGCTCACGCGCGAACTGCGCGAACGCGCGGCGGAGCTCAACGGCCGTAGGACGCCGTAGGAGAGGGATACCCCGGTAGGCGGAGGCGGCGGGGAGGTGGGGTACGGTGGACGAGCTTCGGACACAGCTCGAAGGATACGCGGATTCCCTGTTTGCCGAAGGCGGGATCCTCTCCCGGATCCTCCCTGGATACCGGCCGCGTTCCGTTCAGCGCGAGCTCTTCCACGCGCTCATCGGGTCCCTCCTTTCCGGTCGCCCTCTTCTCGCCGAGGCGACGACGGGAACGGGGAAGACCTTAGCCTACCTCTTGGCCGCTTCCCTGTACGCCGTCCTTGCGGAGGACAAGGTGGTCGTCGCGACGCACACGCTCCCCCTGCAAGAGCAGATCGTCAACCGGGAGTGGCCCGTAGCCCGCGAAGCCCTGAGGCAGTTGGGCCTTCCCGTTCCCCGCCTCGAAATCGCCCGTGGGCGGGGAAACTACGTATGCCTGCGGCGTTTGTTTGCCTGGGCGGAGCCCATCCTCACCGGCCACGCCCGGGGCGCGGGGACTCCCTACGTTCCTCTTGCCGTCGAGCTCGTCGGGCAAGCCCCGGACCTCAAGGAAGGGTTGCGGGAGGAATTCGCGGGGAAGATCCCGGCGGAGGTTTGGGAGGAGATCCGTGCGGATCCCGAAGACTGCCTGTACCACGCCTCTCCCTACTACGACCGCTGCTACGTCCAGCGGGCGCGCCGCCGCTTGGCGGAGGCAGAGGTTGTCGTCACGAACCACGCCCTCTACCTCACGGACGTCGCCCGCACCCGCGCCGGAGAGGCGGGGGTTTTGCCGCCGCACGGGCGCGTCCTCTTTGACGAAGCGCACCGACTGGCGGACGTATTCCCAGCATTTTTCGGCCGCGAAATCACCCTTGGCCGAGCCTATGCGCTGTACGACGAGGTGCGCCGACGGCGCCGGGCTTGGGTAAATCACGCCTTCCCTGCTGAGGGCGAGCGTGCGCACCTTCTCTACCTCTTGGAGAACTTCTTCGTCGGCTTCCGCGCGACGTTTGGAGAGATCGCCCGGCGGGTCTTACCCTCGTCGGCGCTCGAGGGGAGCGGGTCGGACCTACCTTCGGGGGGTATCGAGGAAGGGGAGCGCGCCGGTCGCCTCACCCCTCCGTTCGACGTCCCCCGGCACGAGCGCGAGGCGTACGAGCTCCTCCGAAATTTTCTCACGCGCAAGCGCGAGGAATTCGACGCCTCCGACCCGGGGGCCGCGGGAATTCGCGGCTTTCTCCGCCGTCTCGATGCCCTCGTACAGGACCTCGAGTTTTTCCTCGGCGGCGAAGGCGGCGACGCCTGGGTGTACGGTTGGTCGGCTTCGGGTTCAGAAGGCCGCCGGGCGGCGCCGACGGAAGCGGACGCCTTCCACACCTCATCTTTGGACAAAGGAGCTCGCGTCACCTCATCTGCGGAATCCCAGGACCGTAACGTTTCCCCTGCCTCGGAAGGCGTGACGTTTTTTGCCCGGCCCCTCGATGCGGGAGAGGTGCTCGGCGACCACTGGGAAAAGGTCACTCCCCTGTTCTTGAGCGCCACGCTCGCCGTCGCCGGGGAAGTGGACCTCTTTGCCCGGGAAATGGGACTCCGCTCGTACTCGACGTTCCTCGCGGAGCCCCCGCCGGGGACCTTCGGGCAGCTCCTCTACATCGGGGTGCGCGAGGGTCCCTTTCCTCCCGCGGGCTTCCGGGCTCCCGACCTCCACACCCCCTTCGTGACGGAAAAGCTCAAGGAGTTCTATCCGTACCTCGGCGGTAAGGTTCTCGTCCTCTTTACGAACTTCCGGGCGATCGAAGAAGTCGCCGCCACCTTATCCTCCTGGGCCGAGGCGGAGGGCGTGGAACTTCTCGCCCACTCGCCGGAGAGTTCCCGCGACGATCTCCTCGAACGCTTTCGTCGGGCGTCGCGCGCCCTTTTGCTCGGAAACGACACCTTTTGGGAGGGGATCGACCTCCGCGGCGAATCCCTGCGCGCGGTGGTGATCACCAAGATCCCCTTTCCCAACCCGCGCGACCCTTTGGTGGCAGCCTTGGCCGCGCGCCACTCCGGCGGCCGGGGGGATGAATTTCGCTCCTACATGCTTCCCAAGGCCATCGTAAAGCTCCGCCAAGGCCTAGGCCGGCTCATCCGCCACGAGACGGACCGCGGCGTCGTCGTCTTCCTCGACCCGCGCCTGTTCCGTCGTTCTTACGGACGTCTGATCCTCCAATCCCTTCCCCGGGGAGCGTGGGGAGAGGTCGGCGACGTCCCGGCCTTTTTTGCCGCGGCAAGCGGGGAGAGGGGAAGCGAGGCCGGCGATGCGGCTTCCTCGCCGGTCTAGTTCCGCACGCCGTTCGAGGACATCGAACCGGTACAATTTGGAGAGTCTCTCCCCCAGTTCGGTGCGTACGGACGTGAGCGGTCGGTGCACACTAAAAACGCCACGCTTCCCGCCCGAGCAGTCGGTCCGCGGACGTCTGCTCGGCGTTTCCATAGAGGGGAAAGGTGGCGTCGGGGCCGCAAGGCCCCTTTGCCTTTCGAGGGAGGGAACGACGTGACCGCTTCTTCGTCGGACAAGCCCAGAGGGAGGGGTTCGCCCGCCCGGGCAAGCGAACCGAAGGGCAAACTTCCGCTCGCCGTCCTCGTCGGGGAAGATGCCTCGCTCCTCGAGGCGGTCGCCCGCTCCCTGGTTGCCTCCCTCCGGGAGAAAGACGGCGAGGAAGGGAATTCGTGTCCCGGGGGAGAACTCGGCACCCGTTTTTGCGCTGCCGTCTCCGCTCTCTTCCCGCCGCTGAGCCGGCGGTTGGACCTCGCCGCGTTCGCTGCGGCGAAGGCCGAGGCAGACGCGCCCACCCCTGCGGCCGCAGGGGATTGGGCAGTGGAAGGTTTCGAAACCATCGTCCTCGACGTGGAAGCCGACGGATGGGAGGCCGTGGTTCGGGAATGGGCATCGGGCTCGTTTTTCTCTCGGGGGAAGCTCCTTTGGGCGAAAGGGGCGACGTTCCTGGGGACGGCCGAAGGCGGTAAGCCCCTTCGGGAGTTCGAGGTGTGGGCGGAGGAGGCGGAGCGCAACTGGCCGCAGGAAACCGCGCTCCTCATCTTCGTGCCGCAGGCACGCCTCGATCGGCGCAAACGCGCAGTCGCCTGGGTGGAACGACACGCCGCGGGCGTACTTTCCCTTGGATTGCCCGCCGCCCGAGGACGCATCGCCTTCGTGCAAGAGGTCGCCCGCGCGAGCGGCATAAGGTTTACGGAAGAGGCGTTGGCCTACCTCGAATACGCGCTTCCCGCGGAGTACTCAGCCCTGCGCCTTGCCGTAGACAAACTCGCCCTCTACGCCCAAACCCGGAAGGGAGAGGTGCTCGGGGGAGAAGAAGTACGCCTCCTCATCCCGCCGCCGGAGGAAGGGGATGCCTTTCCCCTCCTTTCCGCCGTATGGCGCGGAGACGTGCGGGAGATGGAAATGCACTGGTCGGCACTCCCCGGCGGCCCGAACGAAGCGATACGGCTTCTCGCCCTCGTCGCTCAGCGCATCGAGCGTTTCCTCGTCCTCCGCCATCTAAAGGGCCAAGGGCACCGCACGGAGGAGGACCTCGCCCGCGCCTCCGGCATGCATCCTTACGCCGTCCGCATGGCCCTGCGCGAAAGCGCCCGCTATTCCGAGGAAGAGCTCGTCCGCTACTACCTTGAAGCCGCGGAGTTGGACGGACGATTTAAGAGCATCTACCGCGAAGAAGAGCGACGCGAGGCTCTGTGGCTGTTCCTCCTGAGGATCGCGACGAAGGTCGCACACACCTCGGCGGATTAAGGCTTTCTCTCGATAAAAAAACCGGCCCCACCGGGGCCGGCGTTTAGGCTTCTTCCGCAGATCCGCCCGCCTGCGCGAGGCTTGCGGCGTACGCGTTCACTTTGGCCATAAGGCGCGACTTCTTGCGCGCCGCCTTGTTCCGGTGGATGACGCCCTTGGAGGCGGCCATTTCGAGGCGCTTGGCGGCGAGGTTGTACAACTCGTGCACCTTCTCCAAGGGCTCGCCGTTTTTGATTGCGCGTTCGAGCTGCTTTACGCGAATGCGCAGGTCCGCCTTGATGAGCAGGTTGCGCTGTCGCCGCTTCAAGCTCTGGCGCAGGCGCTTTTCCGCCGACCGCTTGTTGGGCATGGAAGTCCCTCCCCGCTTTGCCGAATCGCTGCGGTTTCGCGTCTTCCGTATGGGAATGCGCGTGCGTGTAGGCCGCTTCTTTAACGTGCAATGTGAGGCGAACGTACCGTGCGGCGCTCCGCATGAACCGCATCTCGTCGAGAGTCACGAAAAACAGTCTACCATGTACGGGAAGAAGGCGCAAGGGAGATTCGCGTCTGAGCGGGGGTGGTCCTCTTCGCCACGGGGACGACGGGGAAGCGGCTGCGGGAAGAGGATTCGCTCGATACGTAGAGGAGGGTTGCTCAGTCGCCCAACGTCCCCTTGCTATTGAAAACTGTCGAAAACCGCACGAGGCGGAGGTTGAACATCCGCTCTTCCGGGGCAGACTACCTCAGTGCAGACGAGAAAAATGGGCAGGGCAACTCCGCGAGGAGGGACGAGCATGGAACGGCCCATGGCCTTCCCCGACCTCATGCGCACGGACTTGGCCCTAGAAGCGCGGGAGGCCGTGCGTGCCCGGGATGGGGAGGAAGTGGACGGGGTAGACGTGGACGTCGAAGAGGACGACGACATTCGGATCACGCGCATGGAAATTCGCACGGATGCCGCAGCGAATCGCCTCGGAAAGGCAAAGGGGAAGTACACGACCCTCGAAGCCCCTCGCCTGCGCGAAGAGGACCGTACGTTTCTCCCGCGCGTCGTAGACCGCCTGGCCTCCGAGTTGCATCGGTACTTCGAGGATTTCGGGATCGGGCCGGACGACCTCGTACTCGTCGTCGGCCTCGGAAACCGCGACGTCACGCCGGACGCCCTTGGTCCCGAGGTCGTCGCCCGCGTCCACGTCACCAACCACCTCTTCGCTGCGGAAGGCGTCGATCTTTCTGGTTTCCGTCCCGTAGCCGCCGTTGCTCCGGGGGTTTTGGGCACGACGGGGATTGAAACGGGAGAAATCGTCGCCGCGCTGGCGCGCGCCGTCGCCCCCCGCGCCATCGTCGCCGTCGACGCCTTGCGCGCCCACCGCCTCGAGCGCCTGCACACGACGGTACAACTCTCGGACACGGGGATCGTACCGGGATCGGGTCTAGGGATGAAGCGCCGTCCGCTCACGCGAGTGGAGCTCGGCGTTCCCGTCCTTGCCGTCGGGATTCCCACGGTCGTGGATGCCGCGACGATCGTGGCCGACACGCTCCACGTCCTCGAGCGTTCGATTGGGCGGCGTTTGGCGTGGGAGACCGATCCTCCGCCAAGGGGGAGGCTCGTTCCTTCCGACGCGTTTTCCGGAATCGCCCCCTCGTCCGTGCGCGAGTCCGAACCCGTGTCCGAGGTGCGTCAGGCGATCCTCGGCTTTCTAGGCGAGCTTTCGGACGACGAGCGGCACTCCCTCTTTGTCGAGGTCCTTGGACCCGTGGAGTACAACTTCATCGTCACCCCCAAAGACATCGACGCCTTCGTCGACCGCGCCGCCACCGTTCTGGCTTCGGCGCTGAACCGCGCCCTTCACCCCGACGTCACGGAGGGCAACTACGGCGTGTTTTGAGGCGTCCGGGTATACATCCGTCCCTCCTTGCATACGGTGTCCTACCGAGATGAACAGGAGATCCGATTCGGACAAGCAAGGGGGGATGCGGCGTGCGGCGGAAGATGAAGTTCTCGCCCTTCTCCTTCCTCGTAGACCTCGTCTTCGTCGTCGGAGGCATTGCCGTCCTCGGGATGGCACTCGGGAAGACCCTCGCCTCCTTGCCGCCTCGGGCCCACCTCACCATTCTCTTGCCTCCGTACGGAGAGACGGTCGACCGCGAGACGCTTGCGCACGCCGTCGTCTCAAGGCTGCCTCTTCTCGGAGAACTCCCCGATCCGTACACGAGCGGGGCGGGAAGCGACGCTCCCCTTTTCGGGAACCTTTCGAAGGTACCTCCGTCGACGGCGGGGCCGGAAGGGAAGGCGACGACTCCGGAGCAAGAACTCCCGGTGCACGCCCCCAAGCCGGATCTCGCCCAGGTCAAGGCCACCCTTCCCGCGGTGCTGGTCTACCATACCCACGACCGCGAGTCGTGGATCGAGGTCACCCGTGGACGGAAGGAAAGCTACGGTCTCGACCCCGACGTGAACATCACCCTCGTGGGGAAGGCCTTCGTCGACGAGCTCGACCGCCTGGGAGTTCCGACCCTTCACGACACGACGGACATCTACGCCCTCCTCCTTCGCGACGGACTCGCCTACGGGCATTCGTACGCCAAGTCGCGCGAGGTCGTAGAGACCTATCTCGCCGGGGACCCCCGCATCACGTACATCTTCGACATCCACCGCGACGGCGTACCTCGGGAGCAGTCGACCGCCCAAATCGACGGACGTCCCTACGCTAAAGTCATGTTTGTGATCGGAAAGGGGAACCCGAACTGGCAGACAAATGCCGCCCTCGCCCAGGAGCTCGTCCGCCGTCTCGAAGCGCGCTACCCCGGAATTACGCGTCCCACGGTGTACCACGAGCGGACGGAAGGACGGAACGGAGAGTACAACCAGTCCCTTTCTCCGCACGCCCTGACCGTGGAAATCGGCGGCATCGAAAATACGCGCGAGGAGAGCGAGCGGACCGCCCGCCTTCTCGCCCGGGTGTTCTTTGAGTATTACGCGGACGCCGTACCCGTCGTCCGCCAAATCGTCGGCGCGGACGGGGGGGAGGCGAAGTGAAGACCTCCTTTCTCACGGTGAGCCTCGTCCTCTCCCTGGCGTTTTTCTTCGGCTTCGTCTTGGGACTCAGCTTCGGCGAACTCGTGCACGATCGTTCGGTAGCGGAGCAGGGGAGGGAAAGGAACGTTGTGCCGTCCGAAACGACGTCCCCCACCCTACACGGCGCACCCGGCACCGGCTCCCCCGACCACCGCGCACGGGACCGTTCGACGGCGGACGATGCAGGACGAGGAGATGCGCAGATCGGTGCGACCGGCAAGGCCCCTCGGCCGGAGACTACCGAGGAGACGCGCGAGGTTTCGCGCTCCGCGCCTTCCGATCCCCTCGGAGTAGAAGAAGGGTTTCTCGCCTCTCTCGGGAAGTTCCTCGGGGACCGCCTGGAGGCGGGGACGCGCAACGCCGTGCGCTTTCTTCCGGGCGCCGCTCCGTGAGAAAGGCTTCGTTTTCCGGCCGGCGGGCGGATCCCCGGCCTGAGAACGGCCGCCTTCCACGAAAAACTTCGGGTACCCTCTTGACGTCCATCGACGGATTCGGTATGATACTTCTTGCCGGTTCGCGAAAGGGAGCCGAACGTCGGGACGTGGCGCAGGTGGTAGCGCGTACCCTTGGGGTGGGTAAGGTCGCGGGTTCAAGTCCCGCCGTTCCGACCAGGTCTACATCCTGCCCACGGCAGGTTCGGGTGCCGGAACCGCGAGGCTCTGGTACCGTCACGTGCGGTGGTGGTGGAATTGGTAGACACGCTATCTTGAGGGGGTAGTGCCGCAAGGCGTGCGAGTTCGAGTCTCGCCCACCGCACCAAGGTGGATCCTTAGCTCAGTTGGTTAGAGCGCTACCTTGACATGGTAGAGGCCGGGGGTTCGAGTCCCTCAGGGTCCACCATACGAAAGCAAACAACGGCGCGGCCTGAAGGCCGCGTTTTTCTTTTTCCTTTGGCCGGCTGTATGGGTTTTGGGGACACTTTGGGGACACCCGTGCACGCCTTGTGCCCCCCGTTTTTTGTCCCCAAAAGAGGAAGGCTTGCCTTTGCTATTGCATGGCGCTTCTGTCCATCAACCGCCACCACATGCCGCTGCGTCCCGCTTCCGCCTTCCCGGCCTGCCAGACCAAAAGCGCTATCAGGAGCGAAAGCCCTACGAGTTCGATCGCGCTCAAGAAGAGCAGGAAGGATGCAGCGGAAGCCCCGGACAGCCGCTGAAGGAACATAGCTAAAGCAGCGCACCCGCCGATGACTGCTGCGTTTACAAGATACGACACGTAGCGCTTGAGGCTTCGCATGGGCTGGAGCGGCTCGGTCCATCCAAAATGCGGAGAGAGCGCGTCCAGGGCCACCTTTACCCCCGTCTCAAGACACAAGGAAATGACAACGGCCGAGATCCACTGCGGCGCCGGCGAAGGGCAGGGATGTGATGGTCTTCCACGTGGCCTTCTCTCCCCCGTGCCCACCAGTGCGAAATCGCCTGGCCGATCAGCCCGATTTCGAGCGCCAGGATCCCCACGCCGGCAACCCAGAAGAGCGGACTCTCCGCCGACTCCCACACCAGGTACAGGACAAGGCCGGCGGAGTTCCGATTCCGAATGAACGCTCCCGCCAGCAAGAGGAGGACGCCGGCGATGGTCGCCGCCCAAACACGCCTGTGACCGGAAACATGCGCAAACAGAAAGAGGAGCAGAAGCAGGGCAAGTCCGAGGGCGAGGGGAGGACCCAACAGAAGAAGGCCGACCAGCCGTAAACCTTGCCCAATGGAAAAGGTACCCATCTGAAACAGGGCGGCCAAGGCCGGTCCCGCCGAGATCCCCTCCAGCAGGTATGCGCGCATGAGCACCGGAAGGAAGAATGCGGCCATCACCAGGTGTTCGGAAAGGGGAAGGATGAGCAGAGACGCCAGCTCGTTGTGCGAATACAGAACTCCCATCAACCGGAGGAAGCCCAGGTAGAAGAGCAGCCCCTGCAGCCCCACGAGGAGCGCGAGGACGTAGGTGAGCGCTAGATTCGGGTCGTCCAGCGCCTGGAATACCGAACCATACAGATCGTAGAGGTATTTCATCCCCACTGCACCCAACACGGACAGGGCCAGCAGCTGTCCTGCCTTCCTCCCCCTGAGTGGGAAGAAGGTGGAAAAGGAATATCGAAACAATCTCCACAGGAGACGGTCGTTAGACCTCGGTGCCATCTCGTGTCAACTCCAAAAACAATTTTTCCAGGGTGGCCTGCTCATCGCCTGCCCGTGCTCGGAGCGACGCCAGGGTGCCCTCGGCAACCTTCTTGCCGTGGGACAGCATCACCACCCGGTTGCACAGCTCTTCGGCCAGGAAGAGCAAATGCGTGGACAACAGGACGCTGCCGCCCTTTGCCGCATGGGCTTTCAAGGCGTCTTTCAGAAAAACCGCGGCAAGGGGATCCAACCCGATAAGCGGCTCGTCAAGCATCAAGAGATGCGGGCGCACGAGGAACGCAGCGGCGAGCACCAGCTTCTGCTTCGTGCCATGGGAGTAAGAGGACACCTTCTTGTCGAGATGATCCTCCAAGTGAAATCCGTGGAGATACGGTGCCAGTCGTTCTTTACGTTCCCCGACGGGGATTCCGTAAGCTGAAGCGACAAAGTCGAGGTACTCGGCCCCGGTCATGCCCGAAAGGGGCGCCGGGGTATCCGGAACAAAAAAGCGTGCCCGTTTGGCCCTGAGAGGATCGCGGAACACGTCGAGCCCTTCGATTTCGATCGTCCCGGCGGTGGGTCGCACCAGGCCGGCAATCATGTTCATCACGGTTGTCTTCCCGGCGCCGTTCGGTCCCAAGAGGCCCACCATTTCGCCGGCTCCCACTTCAAACGAGAGGTCGTGAACCGCCCTCTTGCTCCCGTACTTTTTTGTTACGCAGATAACTCTAAGAACAGAGGTAGGATGAATCGCCCTCGATTTACCGGAGAACATGCATGGCCCCCTCTCGCAAGTTTTCTTGCACATCATTTAGTCCACCTCCTTCCCATTTCTCGCTCTCTATGCTTTTCTGCCCCTGCCCAGCTTCATTATAATACAAAACGACCAAATCGCAAGAGGGACTCATAGTTTTTTCGGGATCCGAATTATTCGTTCGTAGTGCCGAGTCTTCCCATAGAGCCATTCGACGGCGTTTTGTCGCGCGCTGTCGTCTCCGGTACTTCTCCAACAACGCCACAACCGCTGTCGCATCTTCAAAGCCGGCTTCCAGGATCGCCGTTGCTTTCGGTGCCCTCATCCTGTATACTTTCAACGGTTGCTTCAGGAGAAGACGTGAGATGCCGTGCCGTCCCCCTATCTTTTGTCACGAGAATCGTCCATACCTGGCCATGTACCTCTTCCCGCAGCGTTTTCGGTGTGGCGTCGAGAATGTTTCGCACAAAGTGTGTCAGGCACCGCTGAAACGGGGGAGTAGAGATGGGCAAGCTCATATATCGAGCTGCAGTTCTGGTTATATTTATCTATTTAACGATCAGTAACTTAGGGAATTTTATGGCTTTCTTTTGGGGATTGGCTAGCATCGTATGGGCGTACGGCATCTACAGACGGTACATGAAGTCAAAGTAATGATCAATGTATCTCTTTCTCAAAAGGGTGTATTTGAAGAAAATAGTAACAAATCGATATCGTGGCGGTGGCAGGAATCCAATACGCGAAGACTTTCGCCAGAAGCAAGTCGTAGTGGGGCGAATTGCTCCGATTCTTTTTATCTATGATAAAATGATAATACATGATAGTTCAGTTGACGGAGCAACGGATCGTTAGGAATGAACTAATTGTTTGTCCATTCCCTTGAAATGTTTTATGAATAGACGGGTCGATATACGAAGGGCAGCTGGGATTTTCGGGAGAAGAAGGCTATGTTCAGGAATTGCGTCGGGTTTGGCTTAACGCCGCTCGCGCTTCTCTTCCGGGTGCTCTTTTGGTAGTTCGTCTTGGGGGGTGCCCCTCGCGTCGGGGGCCGGATCCGAGGAGATTCTTTTTCGCTCGCTTGAAGACACGCCGTGGCGGCTTCTAGACATCCGGCGCCTTTAAGGTGCGAACCGCCTTCCGTCATGTGGTACAATAGGGAAGCCGATAATCGGCGGATGCCCGATTCCATCTCACGTCGCGCCGCCGGACGAAGGGATGGGCATTCCGAAGGGGCGATATGCCGTCCTCGGAAGAAAATCGAATATGCAAACTTCTGTTCGTTTGAGGAGGGCTTGCCGTGCGCGTCGCCATTGCCGTGCTTCAAAGCGGAAGGATGAATCCGCACTTCGGTCGTGCCAAGACGATTGCCATCGCCACCGTAGAGGGCGGGACGATCACCCAGTGGGAAGAGGTGGAGAGCGACTTCGCCCACCTCCATCCCGGCCATCACCACGGGCCGCACCACGCCCGTGCCCATCTTCACGGCGACGAGGAAGCCGAGGAACACGACCACGATCACCACCATGACCACGAACACGAAGACGACGAAGGGGTTCGGCGGCACCGCGACGCCGTGTTCGAGTTTTTAAAGCGCCACCGCGTGGACGTGGTCCTTCTCGACCACATCGGCCACGGCATGCGGCGGGCTCAGAAAGAGGGCCTGCGGCTCGTCCTCGCAAACCCCCGAATGGGGACGGCGCGGGAAATCGTAGAGGCTTTTGCTCGCGGCGAGATCGGCGAGGTCAGAGGCTGATCGTGCCCGGAGGGCCCCCTCTTCCCGGTCGGCGCTCCGAGGGAGATCGTTCCGTTGGGGCGTTCGGCGGCGGGCCCGTAGGGTTCGAAGTTGGGTAGGGTGGAAGCCTTAGGGTGCGCGACCGCCCGGAACTCGCCTTCCTCTCGAAAGAAAAAAGGGCCCCCGGCAACCTCCGGGGGCTCGGCTTTTTGAAGCCGATGTTTCCTCAAGAAGAAACCCGGTCCTGCTTCTCCGCCTCTGCGCATTTTCCGGGTCAGTTTTTGCCGCCGCCTTTTTCTCAAAGGCTCTTTTGCAAGAGTTCTTTGTGTTCCACGCCGATCGGGACCTCGGCGATCTTTTCCAGCGTGAGGGAGTTGTCCGCCCCGAGCACCACGCGGTTGAAGAAGAAGACCCCCTTGTCCAGGTCAAAGGTGAACGTGTACACGTTGCGGTTCTTGAGCCCTTCGGCGAGGGAGGGGTCTTCTTCGAGGGCCTTTTTCACGAAGCCCGGCGCCCAGATGCGCACGTGGAAGAAGACGTCCGCCTTGCACGAGGAGTCCTTGAGCGCCCGGAGGAACGCCCGGGTGAGGGGGAGGTTCACGTCGGCGCCCGCCTCGCCGCCGAAGGCCGTGAACACGAGACTCGACCCGGCGAGTCCTTCCAGGGCCGACTTCACCTGCTCTTCCGACTCCGCCATCGTCGTCACGACGCGGCGCGTTCCGCCGTAGTGCGCGACGTAGGCGGCTTCGATCGCGCCCGTGAGGCTTGCGCAGATGTACGTCTTGTTCGTGAGAATTCCGAGCGTTCCCCTGACGCCGATCGCGTTGGCAATAGCTTCTCCGACTACGCGTCCCGTAAGCGCCCTGAGCGTAAACTGCTCCGCAAGGGTTAGGGATGCCATGGAAGTCCCTCCTCAGCGATTTATTTTCATTCTCACCATGCATATAGTACATTTTCCCGTACGGGTATGTCAAGGCCGGGCGTGCGGACCTCGCCTTGCCGAAAAGTGTACCCCACAGAGCTTCGGCATTCATAAAACCTTCCGCCTGCGCTCCGCAAACGCTCCTTTCGGGATACTTCCTGGAGAAAGTCCGGTCGATTTGGGCTTTTCCGCCCGGGACACTCCGCGGACATTTTCGATGAATGTGGTTGTCTTTTGTCGACAAGTCGGGTATACGTAAGATTGTGGACGTGGGGGAATCTCGGCAAGCGAGCGGCCTACGACGTAAGGCCCGAATCGCAACGTTTCCTCGTTTTTTGTTCAGCGCCCGACTTTCGAGGAGGATGTGCCCATGCTCGGGTTTGTCCCCCTTCGGGGCGGAGAAGGGGAGGTCTGGACGCCCGAGGCCCTCGCCCAAACGGGGGCCAACGCCCTCCTCTACTTCGACATCGAGAAATTCGGCGAACTCGAGGCGCGCTTCGGCGTCAATCGGATGGAAGAGGTTTTAGGCCTATTGGACGCCGCCTTGATCGACCTTTGGGAGCACCGTCAATTCGTGACCGCCGCCTTCCGCTCCTTCGGCGACGACTACTTCGTCCTCGTACAGGTCGAAGGCGAAGGAGCGGAAGACATCGTCCGCGCTGCCCGGGTGATTGCCGAGTTCGTTCGGGACGAGCTCGTGAACGCCGTGACCCGGAGCGACCCGGAGGTGGGGGCGGGACTTCGCTTCCACGTGGGCGTGGTCCCGCTCCTCCACTTTTCCCCGGAAAACGCCGCCCGTTTCTTGTACAGCGCCGTAAAACGCGCCTTGACCTTTGCCAAGGTTCCGCGCTCAGAAGAAGCTCGAGATCTCCGCGCGGAGATTGCGGCAATCGTGGAAGAAGGCAAGCTCCGCGTTCTCTTTCAACCCATCTTCCGCCTCGACACGGGCGAGCTCCTCGGATTCGAGGCGCTCACCCGCGGGCCGGCGGGTTCCCCGTGGGAAAGCCCCCTCGTCCTCTTCGCTCAGGCGGCGCGGGTAGGCCTCCTCCACGTCTTGGAACGCCGTGTTCGGGAGAAGGCGATCGAAGAAATCGTTCCCTACCTCCGCCGCGTGGGCGGCGGCGCGCGCCTTTTCCTCAACGTGAGCCCGTCCGTCCTCTTGGACCCGAGCTTTCGCCCTTACACGACCAGAGAGTTCCTCCTCCGCTTCGGCCTCTCCCCGGAGGAGGTCGTCTTCGAGGTCACGGAGGGGCAGGAGGTCGGCTCACCGGAGCTCCTTCGGGAGGTAACCCGCTACTACCGCGAGCAGGGCTTCCGCATCGCCCTGGACGACGCGGGGTCGGGGTACAACTCCCTCCGGCGGATCCTCGACCTCCGCCCGGACTACATCAAGATCGACCGCCCCCTCGTCGCGGATTTGGATCGCGACGTCGTGAAGCAAAGCCTCCTCGAGGGGATCGTTCAGTTTGCCACGAAGGCCGGAAGCCACCTCATCGCCGAGGGCATCGAGACGGAAGACGAGTTCAAACAGCTGGTACGCCTCGGTGTGGCGCACGGCCAGGGCTTCTTCCTCGGGCGGCCGCAAAACCCGCCTTCCCTGCGCCTCCCGGCGGAGGCGGAGGAAATTTTGCGCCGAAACCGTCGCGCCATCGACGTCAAGAGCTTGACGAAGACGGTGCGGGAGATCATGCAGCCCGCCTCTGCGGTACCGCCGGAGATGCCCGTCTCGCAGCTCAAGGAGTACTTCGATCTGTTGGGCGAGGACGTCGTCTTTGTGGTGGAGGGCGGGGAATACTTGGGCGTGGTTCAGCGGGCGCGGCTGGACGGGCTTCTCTCCACGCAATACGGATACTCCCTCTACATCCGCAAGCAGGCGGGGGAAATCGCCACGCGCGACGCCCTCGTCCTCGCCCCCAGCGTCCCCGTAGATACGGCGGCGCGCCTCCTCCTCGAACCCGGGAGGGAAGGTCGACTGTGCGATCCGATCGTCGTCGCCGAAGACCGGAGACCGCTGGGAGTCGTCTCCCTCGCTTCGCTCCTCGATTACCTCGCCCACGTGAAGGCCGAGGTTTTGCGGCTCACGAACCCGCTTACCGGTCTTCCGGGAAACCACCTGATCAACCGGGCGCTTGCGGATTTCCTCGCCCGCGGACAGCCGTTTTCCTTTGCCTACATCGACCTGAACCGCTTTAAGAGCTTTAACGACCGCTTCGGCTTTCAGCGCGGCGACGAGGTGATCCGTTTCCTCGCCGAAGTCCTGCGTGAAGTGGAGACGGTGATTCCCGAGGCGTTCGTAGGCCACGTCGGGGGGGACGACTTCGTCGCCCTCCTTCCGCGGGAGTTCGCCGAACGCTTCGTCGAACTCGTCTTTGCCCGCTTCCGCGCCGAACGCAAGCTCTTCCTCCAGGGGATCGCGGGGCGCAAGGCGGGCACGCTCGACGAAGACTTCCTCACCCTCTCCGTCGTCCTCGTCCACTGCCTGGATCCCCTTCGCAGCGACCCGCTCATGCTTTCGGAGGCCGCAGCCCTCTTGAAGAAACGCGCCAAGGAACGTCCGTCCGACGTGTACCTGGAGGCGACGGCCTCGGAGATCTTTTCGTCGCAGGTTCCGGAAGGTCGGGCCGAAGAGAGGTAGGTGTCCGGTCCGCGGGAGGCAGGGCGACGAAGGTCCCGATGCCCGCCGTCCTCCCGGCGCCCCACCCGGTTATGCGAATCTCGCGAGCTGATCTACAATCCGGTCCCTCGCCTGGGCGGCGACGCCGAGGACCGTGTCCGCCGCTCCGTAGTAGACGTAGTAGATACCGTCCTTTTCCACGGAGCCTGAGCTGAAGACGACGTTGGGGACGAGTCCTTCCCGCTCCCACGGTAGCTCCGGTTCGAGAATGGGGTAGGGATAGCGCGCGAGGACCTTCGTAGGGTCTTCTCGGTCGAGCAAGGCCACCCCAAGCCGATAGACGTTTGCCTCGTCCACGGCGTGGTAAAAGAGCACCCAACCTTCCCGCGTCTTGTGCGGTGGCCCTCCGATGCCCACCTTCTTGCCTTCCCAGGTTCCGGGGACGGTGGGGAGGAGGATCCGGTGGTCCTCCCAGCAGACGAGGTCGGCGGAAAAGGCGATCCAGATGTGCGGAAGCCGCCGGTGGAGGAGTGCGTAGCGCCCCCGGATTCGCTCGGGGAAGAGGGCGACGTCTTTGTTGACCTCGTCGAGGAGCACCCGCCGCCCCTCCCAGGTGCGGAGGTCGCGGGAAAAGGCGATCTTGGGGCGGTAGTCGAACCAGGACTTGCCGCCGAAGGCGGTGTAGACCATCGCGTAGGCGCCCTCGATCTCCGTCACCCGGGGATCTTCTACGCCCCAGGCTTCGTCTTCTCCTCGGGGGAGGAGCACCGGTTTGTCGAACCGCTCGAAGCGAAGCCCGTCTCCCACGGCGTAGGCGATCACGGAGGTAAACTTTCGTGCCGGATCGGGTTCCGGGGATTCGAGGGAAAAGGGCCTGTCGCTTGCCCGGTACAAAAGGTGCACGTACCCGCCGCGGAGGACGGCCGCGGCGTTGAACACCGCCGCCCGCTCCCATGGGATGTGCGGTCTCGGTTCGAGGATCGGTCGATCGCTGAGCCTCTCCAGCTTGAGCAAAGGGCGCGCGCCCACGGGTCCTTCCCTCCCGTTCGTTCCCATCTTCCGCCATTTGTACGCGAGTTTCAAGTCCATGACGCGCGGGGCCGCCGGACCTACGATTCCTCTTGTCCTCTTGTGCCAGGAGTAGACTAGACGGTCTAATATGGTTCCGGCTGTCCGGGAGGGGGCCGGCGCCTGTATCGCGACGCGGAGGAGAACGAGTACCCTCGAAGGCATCGTTTTTCTCTTTTCAACGTTGAATTCTTCGATACCGGGGCGGCAGATGAATTCTTTGTGAACCTTATCGGGTTTCCCTTGGCGAACGGAAAGAGGTGTGCTAGCCTCATAAGTGAAAGGGCTCACATTCTCGATTCTCGGGTAATTTTCGGAGAGGCGGAGCTTGGCGCGAAGCCGTCAAGGGGGGGAGAGACGTGGCTCTTACGGAGAAGTTCACCCGACGTACCTTTCTCAAGCTCACGGCAGGAGCCGCCGCGGCCGCGTCTTTGGGAACGCTTTCTTTCCGGGCGTGGCAAAAGGCACAGGCCGAGGAGAAGGACGATGTACGCGTGGTTCCTACTCTGTGCGACGGGTGCTCGAACCACTGCGGGATTTACGTGGAGACGAAAAACGGGCGGATCTGGCGCGTCACGGGGATTCCCGAGCACCCCAAGAGCAAGGGCAAGGTGTGCGCGCGCGGTCAGGGTGTGATCATGACGCCGTATCTCCGAAATCGGGTCACGCAGCCGCTCAAGCGGCAGCCGGACGGAAGCTTTGTCCCGATCTCCTGGGAGGACGCCTACCGCGAGATCGGTGAACGGCTCAGAGAAATCCTCGCGAAGTACGGCCCGCGCTCCGTAGGGCACGTAAGCTACGACTATCCCATGTACGTGTGGTACGGGCGGAGGCTCATGGCCGCGCTCGGGTCGCCGAACGTCTTTACCCACAGGACGTCTTGCAACCCCGCGCGCAACGTAGGGTTTAAGCACACGGTGGGCGGCGTCCCCGGTGCGGACATCGAAAATTCCCGCTACATGGTCTTCATCGGCCGCAACCTCGCGGAGGGGATTACCCCGAGCGAAGTCCTGAGCCTTTCTCGTGCCCGCCGCAAAGGAGCGCAGATCATCCTCGTCGACCCGCGGGTCAACAACACGTATCAGATGGCGACGAAGTGGGTCCCCATCCGGCCGGGTACCGACCTCGCTTTCGTCCTCGCCCTCGCCCACGTGCTCATCCGGGAAGAGCTCTACGACGTAGAGTTTGTCCGCGAATACGGGTACGGGTTCGAGCATTTTGCCCAGGAGGTGGAGGGATACACGCCGGAGTGGGCGGAGGAAATCACGGGCGTACCGAAGGCGACGATCCTCGAAATCGCCCGAGGGCTCGGAAAGAATCGGCCGCGCGCCTTCATCCATCCGAGCTGGCGGGGCGCCTTTGGTTCGCAGTACCAAAACAGCGCAGACACGGCGCGCGCCGTGGCCCTCGTAAACGCCCTCTTGGGGAACTACCAGAAAGAGGGAGGTCTCACCTTCTTTGGCTCGCCCAAATTCGGCTCCCTCGATCCCGCTCGCCATCCCGAACCTCCCAAGCCCACGCTCCCGCGCGTCGACGCGGAGTGGCCGCTCATCGGGGACGTAGCGTCGGCGATTCCCGACAAGATCCTCGCGGGCGATCTCAAAGCCCTCATCGTCGCCCACGGGAACCCCGTGATGGACTACAACAATCCCACGATCGCCCGGAAAGCGTATGCCTCGCTCGAGCTCCTCGTTGCCATCGACCCCTTCCTGGGCGAAACCGCCGAGGTCGCCCACTACGTCCTGCCCGAGGTGACTTACCTGGAGCGCGACGAGATGGTGGAGGGGCTTAGCGGGAGGAAGCCCGTCGTCGCCCTTCGGCAGCAAGTGATCGATAAGGTGCATCCGGAGACGAAGCCCGCATGGGAGATCTACAACGGGCTCGCCGAGGCGGCGGGCGTGGGCCAGTACTTCAACTTCACCCTCGACGAGCTCAACGAGGCGATGCTCGCGCCTTTGGGGCTTTCCCTGGCGGAAGTAAAGGCCAAGGGGACGGTCGTGCTCAACCAGCCCTCCTCTCTGGGAACTCCCAAGTTCGCCACCCCCACGGGCAAGGTGGAGTTTTACAGCACGGCCTTTGCCGATGCGGGCTTTTCTCCCATACCGAAGTGGACTCCGCCCCTCGTCATGCCCGATCCGGCAAAGGGCGAGTTTCGCCTGATCAACGGGAAGCAGGCCTACCACTCCCACACCAACACGACGCGCAACCCCTACCTCTTGTCGCTTACCGAGTCCTTTGCCGGCGACCGGTTGTGGATCAACCGGCGGGTTGCGGAGCGCATGGGACTCAAGGAGGGCGACTGGGTGGAGGTGCGCTCCGAGGTGGGTAAGGGGCGTGCGCGTGTACACCTCACGGAAGCCATCCATCCCGAGTGCGTGTTCATCTACGCCCCTTACGGCGGGCTCGCCAAGGACAATCCCGGCAAGAACTTCGCCTTTTCCTTCTTCGAACTCGTCCCCCACCGTTTGGATCCGATCTCCGGTTCACCCATGGTCCAAGACTTTGCGGTGACCGTGCACAAGGTGTAGATGTCCCTTCCCGCCTTATGGGAGCTCGACCTTTGCGCGAATTGGGAGGTGTTTCCGGTGGCCCGCTACGGCATGCTCCTCGACCTCACGGCCTGTGCGGGGTGTATGGCGTGCACGGTAGGCTGTCAGATGCAGAACGAGCTCGCACCGGAAGTCCACTACATCAAGTTCTACCAACAGGAATTCGGGACGTTCCCGGACGTCTCCCTCTTGAACATTCCCGTGCAGTGCCAACACTGCGAAAACCCGCCGTGCGTGTACAACTGCCCTACGGGGGCGAGCTACATCGGGGACGGGGGGATAGTCCTCATCGACGAGCACCGCTGCATCGGCTGCAAGTACTGCATGACCTCGTGCCCGTACAACGCCCGCGTCCTCGACGAAGAGACGAAGACCCCGGTGAAGTGCGTTTTCTGCTTCGAGCAGATCCACAAAGGCGAGCAGCCGATGTGCGTGCGGACGTGCATCGGAGACGCGCGAATTTTTGGCGATCTTGACGATCCGGAGGGTGAACTCGTGCGGGCGATCAACGAGCGCCACGCGCGTCCGCTTCGCCCGGACCTGGGCACGGAGCCGAAGTTCTTCTACGTGTGGTGAAGGGACTTCTCTTCGTGAGTGCGGGGGACCTTTCTCCGGGAGAGCGGGGCGGGGAGAAACCTGCCTTTCTCTCTCGCGTTTCCGGCGGAACGTGTGGGACGTTGGACGGAAAACAACGCTGAGGAAAGAGTGGTGAGGACGATGCCCGTTTTGGGTTCGCACGAAATGCCCATGCCCGGACAGATCTGGGGGATCATCATCGCCCTGTACCTCTTCCTCGCCGGGATGAGCGCAGGGGCGTACGCTACGGCGTACCTCGCCCAGCGCCTCTACCCGGAGGCGCGGAAGATTCGCTGGTCTGGCTACCTCGTCGCCCCTTGGCTCGTGATCGTCGGTCTCGTCCTTCTCATGGTGGACGCAGAGGCGGGGTTTTTCCACCCGTGGCGCTTCATCTACCTTTACATCGGGCGGCCGACGTCCATCATGGCCATCGGCGTGTACATCCTCACGGTGTTCACCCCGCTCGCCCTGTACCGATTCGTCGTCACGCTCGCCGAAATCTGGAAGGAAGGGGGCGAGAAGCGTTGGCCCCTGGGTCTTGACCGGTTCTTTTCCCGGCCGCCCCGCTGGCTTCGGTGGCTCGTCGAAGGTCGCCCAGGGCTTGACTTCCTCGGCCTCGTGATGGCCGCGGCGACGGCTACGTACACGGCCCTCCTCATCGGCAACGTGCACGCGGTCCCTCTTTGGAACACGTCCGTCCTCCCGGTTCTCTTCGTCACCTCGGCGTTCTCCACGGGTATCGCCGTCACCCTCTTTACGGCCGTGGCCTGGGATTCCCGCGCGGAGGCACACACCCTTCCCTTTTTGAACCTGGGGGTTTCGCTCAAAGGGCTCGAGCTCTTCCTCCTCTTCTGCCTCCTCTACTTCGGATGGTACGGAGACGTAGCCGGCCGCGCCGCCGTAGCCGAACTCATGTGGGGGCGCCTCGCCCCTTTGTTTTGGGGCGGGCTCGTCCTGTTCGGGCTCGTCGTTCCCCTGTACATCGAACTCAGAGAACGAAAGCACCTCCTCGCCGCGCACGCCATGCGCTTTGCGCCGGCTTGGGCGGGATCGGCGGAAGGAGCGTTGCATTCCCAAGGGACGCTTGCTCCGGAGGCATCGCCTGCTCCGCCCGCGGAAGGTGAGGAGGGGGGTGCCCGCTTCTTCTCCGCGGGACAGCTCGCCTCCCTTTTGGCCGTTGCCGGCGGTCTCCTCCTCCGCTACCTCATCCTCGAGGCCGGGTACTTCGTTCACTTCCTGCAGTGACCGAGGAGAGCGCGAACTTGCCGGCGGACTCCGGAGGAGTCCGCCGGTTTTTTCGGTCAGCGCGTTTTCGCGCCGAGCGCCGGGTCCCCCTCTTCTTATCTTTTCTTTTTTGCCTTCCTTCCAGGCAAGGCAGCACGTCGAAAAAAACCTTGTGCTCTTTTTGAGGCTCTGGTAGGATGGAAGACAAGGGAATTGGCTTGGACGGGCCGGGCCCGTATGCTACGGGAACGGCCGGAGAAAGAGGGATAGGGACTACGCAGCCCATATCGGCGCGGGATCCCGCGGTCGGGGCGGGAGATGAACGCCGAGATCGCCGGAGGAGGCGGGCGCCTTGCCTCGTGTACGAGACGTGGCGGCGTACATACTGAAGAAGAAGGGGCCGCTAACGAAAGCGCGGCTCGCGGCGATTCTCCTCTTCGCGCAAGGGTGGACGCTGGCGTGGAGGGGGTCACCCCTCTTTCGCGAGCGCATCTTCCGCGTGCGCGGTGAGCTGCACATTCCCGGGCTGTGCGACGAGTTTTCCGCCGAGGATTGGATCCACACCTTGCCGGGTGCGACCTGGGAACACCTCACCCTCGACGAGCGCCAAATCCTCGATGCGGTGATCGAATGGCTGGAAACCCACCCCGACGCCGAGGACGGGTTTTTGCAGGACATCGTTGCGGATCAGCCTCCGCCCTTTGCCGAGCGCGAATTTTCGCCGGAGAGGTCTTCCCTTGGGGTCGGGGTGTTGGCCATGATGACGGGCATGCATTTCCCTTCGTCCACCCGAGCCCTGGGAGAACTCTCCTTGGAGTCTCTCCGCAGACGGTTCGAAGAAAAGCTCGCGGAACTCCTATCTCGGGGGTGTACGACGCCCGGCCTTTTCTATCTCATGTGCCTCCTTTCCCGCCACCGGATGCACACCGACGACCTTTTGGAAATACGTGTATGGCAGGAGATGAATCCAGTGGGAAGAGAGATGTGGTGATCCGTGAACAACGGACATACGGCCCCCGGTTACATTCCGCAGAAGGGGGATATCGTTTGGCTCGATTTCTCCCCCCAGCAGGGGCGGGAAATCCGCGATCGCCGGCCGGCGATCGTCGTGTCGGAGTACGCGTTTCACAAGATCACGGGGTTTGCGCTCTTCTGCCCCATCACGCAGACGAAGCGCGACTACTACCTCTTTTCCGTGGAACTTCCGCCGGACGTGTGCGTGCGGGGGTTTGTATTGGCGGACCAAGTTCGCAGCCTCGACTATCGGGCCCGTCAGGCGGAGCTCATCTGCCACCTGGAGGCCGAACACCCCGTCGTCCAGGAAGTCCTCAAGCGGCTTCTTTCCATTTTGGGGGCGCCTGCGCGCGCAAACTCCAGGCGCTCCGACGCGCACATCCCGCCCGGCTGATTCCCGGCACGCCCGCACGCGGTGGTCCTCTTGCGTTTTTTTCGCCTGCAGAGTAAGATAGGGACTGCGCAGGCTTTTTCTCTGCGGGTGTGGCGGAATGGCAGACGCGCTGGATTCAGGATCCAGTGGGGGAGACCCCGTGCAGGTTCGACTCCTGTCACCCGCACCACCATCGAAGAACGTAGGCGGGGATACCCCGCTTTTTTCACGTCGGACGGGAATTTTTGCCTCACCGGCCGGTGTAGGATTTTCTGGGGACGGCGCTGCCTCCTCGCACGCGTGACGGGGAGGCTTTTTTGTGGCGCATGCTTTCCCTGGGGGGTTGGGAATGGCCCTTGGAGCGCACTCGCCCTGGTGGCATTCGGCCGTAGTGTACGAGGTATACCCCATGAGCTTCTACGACGCCGACGGGGACGGCGTTGGCGACCTGCGAGGGATTCTTGCAAAGGTCGACTACATCGCCCACCTCGGCGTCGACGCGGTGTGGCTCACGCCCATCTATCCTTCCCCTTGGGCGGACAACGGGTACGACGTGGCGGACTACCTCTCCGTGCACCCTGCGTTTGGCACGCTGGACGACCTGTACGCGCTGCGGGATGCGCTGCGGGCACGTGGGATTCGGCTCGTCCTCGACCTCGTGTTCAACCACACCTCGGACGAACACCCGTGGTTTCAGGCGGCACGCCTGGACCCCCGAAGCCCGTTTCGCGACTTCTACTACTTCCACCCGGGGATCCGCGGGGAAGGCGGGGAACGCCGCCCGCCCAACAACTGGGGGTCCTTTTTCGGCGGTTCGGCTTGGACGTGGGACGAGCAGGCGCAGGCGTACTACCTGCACCTCTTCGACCGAAAGCAGCCCGACCTGAACTGGGACCATCCGCCGGTGCGGCAGGCGCTCGCGGACATCGCCCGCACGTGGCTCGTCCGAGGCGTCGGGGGATTTCGGCTCGACGTGATCAACTTCATCGGAAAACCTTGGGGCCTTCCGGACGGCCGTCCGGAGCCCGGCTCCGCGTACGCGTACAACCTCGACCTCCTCGACCGCGAGAAGGTCGAACGTTACGTCGGCGAACTGTACCGCGCGGTAAAGGCGCAAAACCCCGAGGCGGTGATGATCGGAGAGACGCCGGGCGTCACCCTTGCGGAGGCGCTGCGCTGGACGCGCCCCGAGGCCCCCATCTTGGACATGGTGATCTCCTTCGATCACGTCTCCTTTGACGGGGAAGAGGGGAACAAGTGGCGACCCCTCCCGCTTGACGTCGGCCGGTTTAAGGAGATCTGGACGCGTTGGCAGAAGGGTCTTTCGGGCCGCGGGTGGTGGGCGCCCTACCTCGGTAACCACGACCAGCCCCGCCCCGCCTCGCGCTACGTTCGCGACGATGCCTACCGCGCGGCAGGAGCCGTCGCCCTGCACGTCCTCCTCTTCACCGCCTACGGCACTCCGTTCCTCTACCAGGGGGAGGAGCTCGGGCTTCCCAACGCGGGCTTTTCTTCCCTCGACGACTATCGCGACGTCGAGTCGCGAAACGCCGCACGTTTCTTCCGCGAAGCGGGGATGGCGGAAGGGGAGATTCTGGCGCTCCTCGGGCGGCGTAGTCGGGACAACGCCCGGGTTCCCATACCGTGGACGGACGGACCGGCGGGAGGGTTCACGCGGGGAATCCCGTGGATTTCTCCCCATCCGCGCGCGGAGGAACTCCACGTCGCACGCCAGCTCGCCGATCCGGGTTCGCTCCTCGCCGCGACGCGGGCGCTCATCGGGCTCCGCCGCGCCTTCCCGGCCGCCGCGTATGGTCCCTTTGTCCCGCTGGAGGACGTGGGCGGGGAAGCCCCTCCCGAGGTGTTCGCCTACCTGCGCCCTGCCGTTTTGGCGGAGCGGTTTGCCTCAAACGGGGCGGATGTGGGCCCTTCCTCGGAAGAAGGCGAGAGGAAGCCTTCTTTCCGCACCTCCCTCGTCGCGCGTCCGGGGACGCTCCTCGTCCTCGTGAATCTAAGCCCTGCTGCCGCCGAGGTGTTCGTTCCGGCGTGGCTTGCGGCGCACGACCCCGAACCCGTCTTTTGTTCCCGGCCGGCGGGAGGGTCCGTTTCGTCCTCCGGGGTTTTCGAGCACGGAGTCCTCTGGGGCGCGCGCCTTCCCCGGGGGAGCGCGGCGCGTTCCCCGGGGTTTTGGGGCGGAGAGGGATCCTGCGAATTTTTCGCTGCGGAAACGTGCCTCGGGCGCGCGGCGCGCTTGGGGCGTGCGATCCTCTCTCTCGACCCCTACGAGGCGCGCGTCTACGTCCTGGGCGGAGCTTGAGCGTGGGGACCCGCCCGTTCGTTAGGCGGGCGCAAGGATTTCCTACGTCGGCGGAGCTTCTGGGCGAGGTGCGACGATGCGCAGGAGGTAGAGGTCGGAAAGAAGCGGGAGAAAGAGGCGGTTGTGCTCCGCGAAAAGGTGCGCCTCGCGCGCACTGCGGGGGGGCGGGGGAGGGGTTTGAGGGAGCGCGAGGAGCCGTTCGAGGGGAACGACGGCGAGGGAGAGGGTCGGCGGGAAGCCGATCCGTACGAGGCGGCGCCGCCAGGCGCCCGCGGTGGGAACGCCGGGAACGCCGTAAAAGGCGTGCCACGCCCGGCGGAGGGCGGGAGGGAAGGGCTTGCGTGCGGCGAGTTCGAGGGCGAAGAGCCTCCCGCCGGGCCGAAGGACGCGGCGAAGCTCCCGCAGGGCTCTCGGGGGGAGGAAGAGAAGGACGGATTCGGCGACGATGGCGTCAAAGGACGCGTCGGGAAAGGGGAGGCGCACGGCGTCGGCGCAGACGACGGTGAACTTCGGCCGGCGTTCGGCGCGTCGGCGGAGGATAGGGAGAAAGGCAGGTTCGCGTTCGACGGCGACCACGCAGTAACCCAGGCGGGCGAGACGGGCGGCCGTCTTCCCCGCCCCGGCACCCACTTCGAGGACGCGGGCGCCGGGAGGGACGAGCCGCCGGACGAAAGACACAAACGCCCGGCTCGCGGGCGCCCCGCCGGGGTGGGCATCCGGGGCGCCGAGCCGGGCGATGAGTTCCATGTAAGGCGTCCGGCGATGTGCTTCGGGCGGCATCTAGCCAACCTCCAGGGCGCGGATTTGCTCTACGAGGTCGTCGATCCCGCGGCCTTCGTAGACGTCGTAGCTCGCGATCGACACGCGCAACACGGGCGCACGGCGGAAGCCCGCGATCCACGCTTCGTAGCGCCGGTACAGTTCCCACCAGTAGGAGCGCGGGGTTTTGAGCTCCGCGGGGCGACCGCGCGTGCGGATCCGGCGGTAGATGTCTTCGAAGTCCCCCGTGAGGTAGAGCACGAGGTCGGGGTGGGGAAAGGCCGGAGCGTCGAGGAGGGTTTCGTAGAGGAGACGGTAGGTGGCGTAGTCGCGGGCGTCCATGTTCCCCAGCTCGAAGTGGAGGCGCGCGAAAATCTCCGCGTCTTCGTAGATCGTCCGGTCCTGGACGTGGGGCGTGCGCTCGCGGAGGACGCGGAGTTGCCCGCGAAAGCGTTCGGCGAGGAAGAACACCTGAACGTTGAAGCTCCAGCGTCGGAAGTCCGCGTAGTAGTCGTCGAGGTAGGGGTTCGTCGAGCCGCGCTCGCTGATCAAAGCGTAGCCGAGCCGTTCCGCAAGTGCCGTGGCGAGGGTTGTCTTGCCGACGCCGACCATACCGGATACGGCGAGAAACATCATCGCCGCACCTCCCGTCCCAGCGGCCGAGGGAGGTGCTTTTCGAGTTCCGCCATGACAAAGCGGTGCGCCTCGGGGTCGTGGACGAAGTCCAAGCGGTCGCCGTCGAAGGTGAGGATCTTGGCTTCCGGGTGGCGCTTGGGCGCGTCGGCGAAGTAGGCTTCGTACGCGAGGCGGATGCGCTCGAGGTAGGCGGGGTCCATGTCTTTTTCGTACTCCCGACCGCGCAGAGCGATGCGGTACTGCAAGGTGGCAAGGCTGGCGCGGAGGTAGACGATCACGTTGGGGCGGGGGAGGTCCTCCGTGTAGATCCGGTAGAGCGTCTCGTACTTTGCGTACGTACGCGGGGGGAGGTTTTCCCGGGAAAAGATGAGGTTTTTCAAGATGTGGTAGTCGCTCACCACCGGTGTATGCGGAAGGAGCTCGCGCGTGCGCTCGAGCTGCTCCATGCGGTCGACGAGGAAAAACGTCTCGATGTGCAGGGCCCAGCGCTGTCGGTCGCGGTAAAAGAGGGGCAAGAGGGGGTTGTCCGCAACCGTCTCCAGGAGGAGGTGGTAGCCGAACTCCTCGTGGATTAAGGAGGCGAGGCTCGTCTTTCCCACGCCGATGGGCCCTTCCACGGCTACAAACGTTTGCACAACCGGGGGCTCTTCGGGGGCCGAGGTGCGAGGTGCGGGAACGATGTTTGGGGGAAGCGCGTGCGCGTGCGACATGGGGTCCACTCCTGCTCCGCGGGGTTCTGCACTGTGCACAAGAGCCTTGGCTCCATTCTACCGAGAAGCCCCGGGGGGGACAAGGCGTGGGCGGGGCGTTCCGCACCGGACCGGGGAGGGCCGAAGAGGAAAGAGGCCGCGCACGGCGCGGCCCAAGCGGTCCTCCCACCGGGGTAAGGTGCTTCGTACCGGAGCTTGTGCCCCCACTCCCCGGCTTTGAGAAAGCCGGTTCCGGACGCCGAGGCGTTTGGAAAAACGGTAGGGGAATCTCAGATCCAAAGGAGGCTAATGGCGAGGAGGGCGTACAGAGGGAGGGCAATGGACGCCATGTGCACGTTGGGCGGCGTCCCACCCGGGGACGGAGCGGGCGCCTGCCCCGGGGGAAAGCCCAAAGACGTCGGAACCACGGCAAAAGCGGGGTCGGGCGTCTGAGGCGTCGGCCACGGGGAAGCCGCCGACGGCGAGACGGGGTTCGGGATTCGGAAGTTCCGGCCGAGACGGATCGGCTCGCGCATGGGGATCAAATACAGCGTGTCGTCGGTCACCTTTTCCACGATCCCGATGTAGCGCGTATCGTCATCCGTATCGACGACGACGGGCTTTCCGACAAAGGGCTCGACGTGTTCGCGCCGCAGGGGCATGGGAAAACCTCCTTTCCTCCGCGGGGCCGGGCAACCTGCCCGGGAGTCGGCAAACACCCACCCTACACGTCATCCTTATGCGCCCGGGGGAGGATGTGTACCGATTCCCTCTCCGTCGCCCGGGCGATCGTTGAACGAACGGGCGGAGAAATCCTCTCGGCCAACGTCCCCGGCTGCGGGATGTGCGCTTCGGTGCGTTGGCCGCTCTCCGCGCAGCGACCTGGGCCATCGTCTACAACCGGGACACGTACCCCTTCCGGGATACGCGCATAGGGATGGGAGCGGAGGAAGGGGGGAAGCCGGTGCCCGTCGTCCGCGCAACTTGGAACGAAATTCAGCTCCTTGCACGGCTCATGCGCGCGGAGGCTGAGTCTGAGGGTCGGCTCGGCATGCTCCTGGTCGGAAACGTCGCCGTAAACCGACTGCGCGGGAATTGCCTCGATTTCCGAAATATTCGCACTCTAACGCAGGTGATCTTCCAGAGCCCCGGAGGCTTCGAAGCCGTGCGCAAGGGGTACTTTTACCAACGCGCCCGTTGGAGCGAGATCCAGCTGGCCCAACGCGTGGTGAACGGCGAACGTTTCTGGCCCGCGACGTACAGCCTGTGGTTCTTTAAACCCTGGGGCGGATGTCCCCCCCGGTGGTACGGGCAGTGGAACGCGGGGCGGTACAAGAGCCACTGCTTCTATCACCCGACGTACGCGAGTTGTCCGGGAGTCTACAAGAGGTAAGGCCAAAAATCCGCACCGGTCCAAAATGCGAAACCGTGGGAGGAATGCGGCGATGAGCTTTTGGGAGATGCAGGAAGTCGACGGAGCCTTTTCCGTGGCGGGCTTTGGCGGTCCCGATGCGTGGGGATCGACGGGCTTGGATCCGATGAGTGCGGCAAGGGAAGCCAAACCCGCTCCGGGCGGGCAGGCGGCGCGCCAAGCGCCTGCGTATCCGTACGTTCCGTACCCCTATCCCTACGGAGCCTACGTGCAGTACGGGGTTCCTCCTTCCGGGGCCTGGATTCCCGGCGTTCCCATGACCGAGGAACAGCTCATTGCCGAACAATCCTACGTGGAGAACATCCTCCGCTTTAACAAGGGAAAGACGGCGACCGTCTACCTCACGTACCAAAGTAACCCGGAGTGGCCGGCGAAAGTCGTCCGCGGGGTCATCCAGACGGCGGGACGGGACTTCCTCATCTTGAGCGATCCCGACACGGGCAAGCGCTACCTCCTCCTCATGGTGAACGTAGACTGGGTGGAATTCGACGAACCGATCCGCTTTGTCGCTCCGCGCGTACCTCCCTACGTGCAGTACTACATCGAGGAAAGCAAGTGAAGCGATGGGCTTTTTCTCCCTTTGCGGAGCGGGCGTTCCCGTCTTGCCTCCGTACCCCTGGGATCGGGGGTTTGTTCCGGAGGCTCGGGATGCCCGCGACCTCCTGCGGCGAAGTTCGTGCGTCCTCCTCGGGGATCTCGACGGGGGCGTCCGCCGTCACACCCTCCCGCGGTGGGTCGCCGGTCGTCAGCTCGTCGTGTCGGAGCAGCCCCTCTACCTCGAGCGGTGCTTCTTCCCTGCCACCGAAGGGGCGTTGTCCCCCGTCCTCGCCCTGTTCAGCCCCGGACTCGAACCGCGTCCCCCCGCCGAGGATCCTCTGACCCCCCGCTTTCCCGGACCTTTCGCTCCCGGCCGCTACGTCTTCTTTTTGCGCCGGTTACCGCCTCGCCGCGACGCCTTCACCCTCGTCGGGGGGTGGCAGGGCCTGTACCCCGTGGTCTGCAGGCGGCTCGTCGCCTTGGAGGGGTACGGGTTTAGCGAATTCGACGGTCGGACGATCGATGAGTTCGCTTCCCTCCTTCACGACCTGAGCACGCCCTGAGCGGGCAAGGCGAGGCGTAGGGGCCGGCGGGCGGGCGTTTGCGGTGCCCTTTTTCCTCCGCGCGCATACACGTGGGACGGAAGTACGCCGCGTGTTTTGCGCCAGAAGGGAGGGGTCCGCCGTGACACCGGAAGGAGCCTACGCCGTCACCCTGTTTTCCTTTGCGGTGATCGTCTACGTCCTCCTCGTGGTCGCCATGCGCACCGTGTGACTCCGCTCGCGGGAAGTCGTTCCGGCACGCTTTCTCGCGTGCCTTGTGCCGCGATACCCGTGCGCCGGGCCCCGGGCCCGGCATTTCTCTATTTGGAAAACGCGTCCACGGAGCGGGGCGACCCTATTGCATATTTATGCGAGAAGTCGTATACTTACTGACCAAGAGAAGGGCTTGTGGGGTCGGAAGGAGCAACGGAGGGTTTTTCTCGTCCCCGCAGGCGAGGTACGGCCGCGAGGAGGTGGGGGGAGTGGGACTTCGGGTCGGTGTCGTCGGTACGGGTTATGGGGGGGCAGAGCTCGTCCGTCTCCTCTCCTCGCACCCGCACGTGGGCGAACTCCGCCTCTTTTCCGAATCGCAAGCGGACAGGGGGTTGGGCGAGGTGTACGCGGCGTGGCGCGACGCGGACCTTCCCCTTTTTCCCCTCGAAGCGCTGGAGGAGAGGGAGCTCGACGTGCTCTTTCTCGCCACCCCGCACGGAGCTTCGCGCGAGCTCGTGACCCGCTGGATCGGACGACCGGCGGTGATCGTCGACCTTTCCGGGGACTTCCGCTTCCGCGACGGCTCGGTGTATGAGCGTTTTTACCGCATGCCTGCGGCACCGCGCTCCCTCCTCGAGGAGGCCGTGTACGGGCTTGCAGAGTTTGCCCCGCCGGAGCTCTTCCGGGCGAGGCTTGTGGCGAACCCCGGCTGCTTTCCCACGGCGGCCCTCCTCGCCCTCCTCCCCCTCGCAAAGGCCGGGCTTTTGCGCCCCGGTTCGGCGATCGTCGACGCCAAGACGGGGGTTTCGGGGGCGGGGCGCTCCCCCTCCCTCGCCACGCACTTCGCGGAAGTCAACGAAAACGTCCGTCCCTACAACGTCCTCGTGCATCGGCACGGGGCGGAGATCGAGGTGTACCTCGGTGCGGGGCCGGTGAGCTTTGTCCCCCATCTCGTTCCCATGACGCGGGGGATCCTCGTGACGGCGTACGGCGACCTCGTGGAGCCGATGACGACGAACGACCTTTTCGAACTCTACCGGCAGACGTACGCCGGGCGCCCCTTCGTCCGCCTCCTCCGCCCGGGGGTGTATCCCGAGACGAAGGCGGTGCAGGGGAGCAACTTCGTGGACATCGGGCTGACCGCGACCGCCGACGGGCGGCGGGCGGTGGTCATGGCCGCCATCGACAACCTCGTCAAGGGTGCGGCGGGACAGGCCGTGCAAAACATGAACCTACGCTTCGGGCTTCCGGAGACGGCGGGGCTCGACGGGCGCCCCCTTTATCCGTGAGGCGGGCGCAAGGAGGGGAAGCGACGTGCAGGAAGGTTCAAAAGTCGGCGGTGCAGCCCGGTCGTCATCTCCGGCGGAAAGGTCCGATCTCCTTTCGTCGTGCGGGGCGGGTGAGGAAGCGTGGCTCGCCCGCCTGGGGTACCCCGTTTCCGGCGTGCTCGAGCGGTGCACGCGGGAACGGGGGGTGGCTGCTCCCCGCGGTTTTCGCGCCGGCGGCGTCCACGCGGGAATCAAGCGGCGGCGCCCGGACCTCGGGTGGATCGTGTCCGAGGTCCCCGCGCGGGCGGCTGCGGTGTACACCCGGCACGCGTTCCCCGCGGCTCCGCTTCTCGTCACGCGAGAGGCGATCGCCCGGAGCGGTGGCGTGCTCCGGGGCGTGATCGTGAATTCCGGAAATGCCAATGCGATTACGGGTGAGCGGGGGCTTACCGACGCCCGGCGGATGCAAGCCCTCTTTGCCGAACGCATCGGCACCTCGCCGGAACACGTGGCCGTGGCGTCCACGGGGGTGATCGGCGTTCCCCTTCCCATGGAGCGGATCGAAAGCGCCCTCGCGGGACTTCCGCTCGCCGAGGGGGACGAGGGGGCCTTCGCCCGGGCCATCCTCACGACGGACACGCGCACGAAACAGGCGGCCGCCACCCTGGTCGTAGACGGGGTCGAGGTGACCGTAGCCGGGACGGCAAAGGGTTCGGGAATGATCCACCCGAACATGGCGACGATGCTCGCCTTTTTCACCACGGATGCCGACGTGGACGGACCGAGCCTGGAGGACCTCTTTCGCGAGGTGAGCGCCCGCACGTTCAACCGGATAAGCGTCGACGGCGACACGAGCACGAACGACATGGCGCTCATCCTCGCCAACGGCCTGGCGGGGAACCGGCCGCTTGAACCGTCTCACCCCGACTGGAGCCGCTTTCGTTCGGCGCTCTTCTACGTCGCGCGAGAGCTGGCTCGTGCCATCGCGGAGGACGGCGAAGGGGCGACAAAGCTCCTCCACGTCCGGGTGGACGGTGCGCGGGACGAAGTTTCTGCCGGAGAGCTCGCCCGGGCCGTGGTCCGGTCTTCCCTCGTGAAGGCGGCGATCTACGGCGCCGACCCGAACTGGGGGCGCATCGCCTCCGCCCTGGGGGCGAGCGGAATTCCCTTCTCGCCGGAAGGGCTATCCGTCGTTCTTCAGGGGATCCCCGTTCTCGCGCGGGGGATGCCGCTTCCCTTCGACGAGGCGGCGGCGGCCGAACGCCTGAGGGAGGAGTACGTGCTCGTAGACGTTCACCTCGAGGACGGTTCGGGCGTCGCCGAGGCTTGGGGTTGCGACCTTACGGAAGACTACGTGCGGATCAACGCCCACTACCGCACGTGACGCACGAGTTCACGGGACGGGAGATTCCCGCGAAGCGAGGTGGGGCGAGGTGGTCTTCGTGCAAGAGCGAAAGGAGCAAGCTCCGGGAAAAGGCGTCTTTCCTTCGGCACTCGTCGTCAAGCTCGGCGGAAGCGCCCTCGCCGAGGTGCCGGACACCTGGTTTACCGCCCTCGCACGTCTCGCGCGTGCGGGCGTGCGTCTGGTCCTCGTGCATGGCGGGGGAAAGGCGATCGACACGTGGCTCGAGGCGCTGGGCGGTACGCCGAAGTCGCTCGGCGGCCTCCGCGTCACGGACGAGGCGACGATCCCCCTCGTGGAAATGGTGTTGAGCGGGCTCGTGAACAAGGAGCTCGTCCGCCACCTCGCCCGCTTCGGCATTTCCGCCGTCGGCCTGAGCGGTACCGACGGCGAACTCCTCAAGGTTCGACGCCACCCGAACCCGAGCCTCGGGCGCGTCGGCCACGTCGTGCGCGTCTCCCTCGCTCCGCTCGAGGCTCTGTGGGCGGCGGGCTTCGTTCCCGTCCTTTCGCCCGTGAGCGTAGGGGAGGACGGGAAAGCCTACAACGTGAACGCCGACGAGGCGGCGGGGGCGATCGCCGAAGCCCTCGGGGCCCCGGTAGTGCTCGCGACGGATGTCCCGGGGATCCTCGCCGGAGGCCGCCTCCTCTCCGAACTCACGCCGGAAGACGTCCGCGCGCTCGGCGCTTCGGGCGTCCTCAAGGGGGGTATGGTGCCCAAGGTGGAGGCCGCGCTCCGCGCCATTGCGGGAGGTGCTCCTTGGGCGGTCATCCTCTCCGGACGCGACCCCGACGCCCTTACCGCGCTCCTTGCGGGAGAATCCGTGGGGACGAGGATCGTCCCCGAAGCCGTCTGTTCGGAAACTCCGTACCCGAAGGCGGGGGAAGGCCGGTGAACGAAAACGACGTGTGGTCCTTCTCACCCGCGCCCTTCCTCCCCGTGTACCGCCGCTATCCCGTGCGCATCGTCAGAGGCGAGGGCGTGTACGTGTGGGACGACCGGGGGAGGCGCTACCTCGACTTCACCTCCGGCGTGGCCGTGCTCAACCTCGGGCACGTCCCGCCACCCGTGCGCCGGGCGCTTGAGGAGCAGCTCGGGCGCGTCTGGCACGTCTCCAACCTCTTTTGGAACGAACCCGGGGAGCGTTTGGCCGAACGGCTCGTGGCGCTCACCTTTCCCGGTGCCGTGTTTTTCGCGAATTCGGGGACGGAAGTCGTAGAAGCCGCCCTCAAGTTGGCGCGGCGGCACGCCTTCCTCGCGCGCGGCCTGCGCGAGGGCGAGGGAGAGTTCGTAGCCTTTTCCCGCTCCTTCCACGGAAGGACGATCGGGGCGCTTTCCGTCACGGGCCGCCCCGCGTTTCACGAAGGCTACACTCCCCTCTGGTCGAATGTACGTTTTCTCCCCTATAATGATTTGGATGCACTTGAGGAGATCGTCCCGGAACGGACGTATGCGGTGATCCTGGAGCTCGTCCAGGGGGAGGGCGGAGTTTACCCCGCGGATCCGGGATGGGTGCAGTCCCTGCTCGCGCGCGTGCGCCCGCACGGGGTTCCCGTGATCGTCGACGAGGTGCAGACGGGCGTCGGCCGGACGGGACCCTTGTGGGCATACGAAGCTTACGGCTTCACCCCCGACATCCTCACGAGCGCCAAGGGATTGGGGTCGGGATTTCCCGTGGCGGCGATGCTTGCGCGCGAGCCTTTCGCCGAAGCCTTTACCCCGGGGAGCCATGGCTCGACCTTCGGCGGCGGACCACTCGCCGCGACGGCCGCCCTCGTCACGCTCGAGGTCGTAGCTGACCCCGCCTTTCTCGCGGACTCTCAACGGCGGGCGGAACGCCTCCGCCGCGGCCTCGAGGAAATCGCCCGCGAGGACGGGCGCTTCGTCGTGCGCGGGCGCGGGTGGCTTCTCGGGCTTGACTTCGGCCGCCCCGTGGGAGAGGTTGTCGATCGCCTGCGGGAAGAAGAGGCGGTGCTCGTCCTCACCGCGGGGGAGACGGTGGTGCGCGTGCTCCCACCGCTTGTCGCCGGGGAAGGGGAGATCGATTTCTTCCTCGCGGCGCTCCGAGGCGTGCTCCGCCGCCTGGGCGGTTGAGGGCGCGACGAACGGTTTTTCGGCGTGGACCTCGCCTTTTGCAGGTGGGGTTTGGAGCGCTTCGCCGCCCTGCCTTCGCCCGCGACATCGCCCGGGTGACAGGTGCCCGGGCGCTGCGCGTGTCCGAAGTTTGCGTTCGGCCGACCGTATCCGGGTCTCTGCGGCGGTGTAGGGAGGGAGGGTAGACCCGTGCCGCGCGATACGTCCATCCGCAAGGTGCTCGTCATCGGATCCGGCCCCATCGTCATCGGTCAGGCGGCGGAATTCGACTATTCGGGGACGCAGGCATGCCTCGCCCTTCGCGACGAAGGCATCGAAGTCGTGCTCCTCAACAACAACCCGGCCACGCTCATGACCGATCCCGCCCTCTCGCATCGCCTCTACATGGAGCCGCTCACCCCTTCGGTCGTCGAGGCCATCCTCGAACGAGAGCGTCCCGACGGCATTTTGGCGAACCTCGGGGGGCAGGTGGGTCTCAACCTCGCCTTGGCGCTCCACAAGCGCGGGAGCTTGCGCCGCCTCGGCGTCCGCATCCTCGGGACGGACATCGAGGGGATCGCCCGTGGCGAGGACCGCGAGGCCTTTCGCGAGCTCATGCACGCCATCGGCGAACCCGTGCCCCGATCGGCAACCGTTCAGTCGGTCGCCGAGGGTCTCGCCTTTGCGCGGGAAGTGGGCTTTCCCCTCATCTTGCGGCCGGCGTTTACCTTGGGAGGTGAAGGGAGCGGGATCGCCCACGACGTGCGGGAGCTCGAGGAGAGGTTGGAGACGGCCCTCGCCTTGAGCCCGATTCACCAAGTTCTGGTCGAGGAAAGCATCGTCGGGTGGAAGGAAATCGAGTTCGAGGGCCTTCGGGACGTCGCGGACGAGGTGCTCATCGTCACGGCGATGGAAAACGTCGACCCCATGGGCATCCACACGGGCGACTCCGTCGTCGTCGCCCCCGCCTTTACCGTCCCGCCCGAGGATCTCGCGCGCATGGCGCAGGCGGCGACGCGGATCTACCGCGCCGTGGGCCTCGTCGGCGGCGCAAACATCCAGTTCGCCTACCACCCGGAGCGGCGAGAATACCGCGTGATCGAGATCAACCCGCGCGTGAGCCGCTCGAGCGCGCTGGCTTCCAAGGCGACGGGATATCCCATCGCGTGGGCGACGACCAAGCTCTCCCTCGGGTACACCCTACGCGAACTCCCGCACCCCATGCTTCGGGGCGTGAGCCTCGCCGACCCGCCTGTCCTGCGGGGCCAGGTCGTGCTCAAGGTGCCGCGCTTCGCCTTCGACAAGTTCCCCGACGCGGACCGTTCCTTGGGTACGACGATGAAGGCCACGGGGGAGGTTCTCGCGATCGACGAGAGCTTCGAGGCCGCGCTGGCGAAGGGAGTTCGCTCTCTGGAGATCGGCGCGTTTTCCCTCACGAATTCGCGATTCGCGGAGCTCTCGGATGCCGCGGTCCGCGAAGAACTCGTCCGTCCTACGGACCGTCGCCTCTTCGTCCTCGCGGAAGCGATTCGTCGGGGGATGGCCGTGGAAGAACTGGCCCGCCTCACGGCGATCGATCCCCTCTTCCTCCGAGCCGTGGAACGGATCGTCCGGGAAGAAGAGGCTTGGAGCCGTGAAGGGCGGGCCCGCCTCACGCGGGAGAACCTCGCCCGCGCCAAAGCCCTCGGTTTGTCCGACGCCTACCTCGCGAAGTCGGTCGGGATGGCGGAGGCGGAGCTCCGCCGCCTGCGCGCGGAGTGGGGGATTCTCCCGGACGTGCGGCCGCTGGACACGCGTCCCGTTCGTGGGGAGGAGGCGGTAGGCGAGATCGCGCGCCCGTACTTCTACTTCACCTACGCGTCGTTTGCCCGCGAGCTCGGAATCGACGTCACCCGCCCGCCGGGGGCGCATCCTGGGGCGGCCGCCGGGTCTTCCTCGGATCCCTTGCTTGCCGACCGAGGGGTGGAAGCGGCAGGTCGAAAAGACGCGTCCTCACGCCCGCCCGTGGGGCTCGTTCTCGGTTCGGGCCCCATCCGCATCGGGCAAGGAATCGAGTTCGACTACGCTTCCGTTCACGCCCTTTGGGGACTCCAGGCGCTCGGCTACGCTCCGGTGGTGGTGAACAACAACCCGGAGACCGTGAGCACGGACGCGAGCGTCGTGGATCGGCTGTACATCGCTCCTCTCACCGTGGAAGACGTCTGGGAGGTCGTGCGCCGCGAACGTCCCGAGGTGATCCTCGCCCAGTTCGGCGGGCAGACCTCGCTCAATCTCGCCCTACCCCTCCTTCGGGAAGGGGCTCCCGTCGCCGACGTGAACCTGGAGGTGCTCACGACGACGGAAGGGCGGGAGGAGTTCTACCGGTTTCTCGACACCCTGGGGATCCCCCACGCGGAAGGTCGTCGTGTGTTTCGCCTCGACGAACTCGAAGCGGCGGCCCTCGAGCTCGGGTTTCCCCTCCTCGTACGTCCTTCCTTCGTCATCGGCGGCGAGGCGATGCGCGTCCTCCGGAACGCGAGAGACGTGGTGGCGTACGTACGCGACCTGAGGGAACGGGGTGCGGAAGCCCTTCTCGAGGCCACGGGAGAAGGGCTCCTCCTAGATCGCTTCCTCGACGGAATCGAGTTCGAGATCGACCTCGTCACGGACGGTTGGGAAGTGCTCGTGCCGGGCGTGTTCCGCCACATCGAAGGTTCTGGCGTGCACTCGGGCGACAGCCACGCCTTTTTCCCCGCACCCGACCTCCCGGAAGAGGTGGGACGTAGGGCGCGGGAAATCGCCGTCCGGATCGTTCGCGCCCTCGGCTACCGCGGGGCGATGAACATCCAGTTCGTCTACGACGGGCACGACGTGTACGTGCTCGAGGTCAACCCCCGGGTAAGCCGCACCCTTCCCATTGCCGGCAAGGTGCGCGGTACGTCGTACCTAAAGGCAGCGGTTCACGCCATCGTGCGCGGCGCCCATCCCGAGGGAGAAGACTGTTCCCCGCCGGCCGGTTTCGCGGGAGGGGGTTCCCTCGCCCGTTCACGGGGCCGCGTTGGCGGGGATTCTCCGGAAACATCGGAGCGCGGCAAGGATTCCCCGGATCCCCTGGCGCGCCCCGTTTCTCTCAAGGTGCCGGTGTTTTCCCACCGCAAGATCCGGGGAGCCTTCGTCCACCTTGGCCCCGAGATGACCTCTACGGGCGAAGCCCTTGTCTTCGGGCGCACGGCCTACGAAGCCCTGGCCAAGGCCTACCCCATCGGAAAGACCCTCCTCAAGGGCGGCATCTTTCTCGACCTCCCCCACCGCGGACTCGAGACGCGACCGGGCAACGCGAGCGGTCCCTACGGTCTCTCTTCTCCGCTCGTCTCCGATGTCCGGCGTTGGCGGGAGATGTACCGGGAGCTCTCCGAGAAGGGGATTCCTCTCTGGCTTCTCGACGCAGCCGACGCGGATGTCCCCGTCGAAGCCGCTAACCCTCCCCGAACCGGCGGTGAACGGGGGCGCGCCGCGGAGGCGGTGGGTTTCCGTCGCCTCGCCTGGGAAACCGCCTTGGAGCTCATCCGCGGCGAAGTGGCCTTCCTGTACGCCCCTTGGCCGGACGACATGCGCTTCCTCACCGTCCACCACGAGATCGTCCGCCTCGCCACGCTTTACGGCGTCCCCGTCTTCCTCCACCCCGATCTCCTCTACGCGAGCCTCGTCGCCGCCCTAAATCCCGCCGTGGACCCCGACTTCGTCGCCCCGCTGGAGGACTACGCCTTGGGCGTGCGCCCGGATGCGGGCGAGCCCTCGGAAGCGCGCAGGGTCTAGGATGACATCGGGCCTGGATCGACAAGACGACGCCGCGGGGACGACATGGCCCCGCGGCGTTTGGGTTTTTCTTTGGACTTCGTCGGAGTAAGGGGCGGGACGCGTCTCTCCTTCGCCGCATCGTCACCTCAGCCGTGGGACGCCCGCTCCCCGTAGGACTCCCTCTCACAGGCGAGGTCGAGAAAGGCCGTGAGGTGGGGAACGACGAGGTCAGCTTCGTGCCCTTCGGCGATGTTGTGCGGGTCTACGAGCACCGTGTGCATGCCCAGGCGTTTGGCCGGGACGATGTCGTTTACGAGGTTGTCTCCGATGCTCGCGGCGAGTTCCGGGGACACGGCAAAGCGCTCGAGGAGACGCATCATGTGCTCCGTCGTCTTTTGCGGTTTTTCCGCCCAAAAGACGAGGTCGTCGAAGTACTCGAGAACTCCGATTTTCCGGAGGATGGCCCGGCTGTCCTCTTCCGGGCTGTTCGTGAGGAGGGCGAGTGCGCCACCGCGTTCCTTGAACCGTTCGAAAAACCGTTTGAGGCGCGGGTTTTCCGGGAGGTGGTAGGCGGGGGACTGCATGTACGCCCGCGTCGCGAGAAAGGCCTTTTCCAGGGCGGGGACGTCTACCCCGTAGTGAAGGGCGATCACGAGGGGGAGCCACCAGCCGTCCCCCACGGGGACGTAGCGCTTGTCCTGCGCCGCGAAGGCGGATGCGGGGACGACGTCGTCGAGGGGCGTTCCGTCCCAGCGAAAGGCCCGGTACCTCTCGCCGCCCTCTTCCCTCCGGTAGAGGACGTCTTTGGCGTAGTCGTACACGTCGCCGAACTTCACCGGGCCCCGCCCGCTTCGCGAGTTCGCATAGTCGCGTTCGTAGGCGGAGCGGACGTCTTCGGCCAGGTATCGTCCGATCTCCCGTGCATAGTAGTCGAAATGCTCCGTTCCCTCGTAGAGCGTGCCGTCGAGGTCGAAGACGAGAAGCCGCTTTTCCCACACGCAGAAGGTCGGTGCGAGGCGACGTGGACGTTCCGGGGTGTCGTTCTGCCGTGCCACGATTTCCCAACCCCTTTCGCTAGTGCCATTATACCGCTTCGTCGTATTCCGCCCAACCCGTGGCCAGGGCGTTTTCCTTCTTTTACATAGTTTTTAGAAAACCTTTACACAAATTTCACAAAAGGGTCTGGTTCGACCGGTTTCGAATTTGGTACCATGGATGCGGTTCGGCTAAAGGGGTCGGAGCCTTCCTACAGCCGAAGCGCCGACCTCTTCGCGGCGGGTAGGGGGCACGGCCGACGGACCGCAAGGTCGACCAAAAGGGGGACAAAGGATAAAAGGGGGACAAAGGATTATGAAGCGGGTTGTGTTCTTCCTCCTCGCTGCTTTTGTCGCGGTAGGTCTTGCCGCGTGCGGCGGACAGGGGAGCAGTGGTAAGGTGGACAAGCTCGTGGTCGGCTTCGTACCCTCGCAGGAGGCCGAAAACCTCCAGGCCAAGGCCAAGCCCCTTGCCGACCTGCTCAGCCAGAAGTTGGGCGTACCGGTGGAGGTCTTTGTAGGTACGGACTACAACGGCGTCATCGAGGCTATGGGCGCCAAGAAAGTAGACATCGGCTTCCTCAACCCCGTGGGGTACGTCGTGGCGAAGGACAAGGGCTATGCCGACGTAATCCTCCTCGCCGAGCGCAACGGAAGCAAGACTTACCGCTCGCAGTTCGTCGTCCCCAAGGATTCGCCGATCCAGAAGCTCGAAGACCTCAAGGGCAAGAAGATCGCCTGGGTCGACCCGAACTCCACGTCGGGGTACATTTACCCCGCGGCGATGCTCAAGGAAAAGGGCATCGATCCGGAAAAGGACGTCCAGGGCACGTTCGCCGGCGGCCACGACAAGGCGATCATGGCCCTCCTCCGGGGCGACGTCGACGCCGCGGTGAGCTTCGACGACGCGCGCTCCATCGTGGCCAAGTCGGAGCCGAGCGTCATGGAGAAGACGCGAATCCTGGCCTACTCGCCGGACATCCCCAACGATACGATTTCCGTGCGGAGTAGCCTCCCGCAGGAGTGGAAGGACAAGATCAAGCAGGCTTTCCTGGACGTTGCCAAGGACGAGCAAGGAAAGAAGGTCATCAAGGAAATCTACTCCCACGACGGCTACGCGGAGGGAAAGGACTCCGACTTCGACGTCGTGCGCTCCACCATGAAGCTCATGGACATCAAGTTGAAGTAGGTAGGCGGGGCAGGTGCCGACGCGAGGCCTTCCCCGGCGGTGCCCGAGGGGCTTTCGAAAAAGGGCGGCGCCCGAGATGCCCGTGAGGCGGGGCTCCTTTGCGTGCCGGAAGGAACGGCTTGGGGCGTGCAGGCGCAGAACGCGCCTGCACTTTTTTTGGGATATCTTGAAGGTGGGAGTTTTCCCCGGCATGCCCGGAGAGTTCTCCCGGGCGCTTCCGAGAGGTCATGGGGGAGGGAGAGAAGGTTTATGGGCACCCCTTCGTCGCGCGAGCCGCTCGTCGTCTTCGACCGCGTGCGCAAGGTATACCCTACGGGCGCCATGGGCTTAGACGACGTAAGCGTTGCAATCTACCCCGGAGAATTCGTCGCCGTCGTCGGGTTGAGCGGGGCGGGGAAGACGACCTTCCTCCGGGCAGTCAACCGCCTGATCGAGATCAGCGCGGGGGAGATCTTCTTTGCCGGACGTTCCGTGACGCGGGCGACCCCTGCGGAGCTCCGGCGCATGCGCCGGGACATCGGCATGGTGTTTCAAAACTTCAACCTCGTGAAGCGCCTCACGGTCCTGCAAAACGTCCTCGCGGGGCGCGTCGCCTATCACCCCACGTGGCGCGTCCTTCTGGGCCTCTTTCCCAGGGAAGACGTGGCGATCGCCATGGGAGCCCTCGAGCGCGTTCAACTCGCGGACAAGGCCTACGTACGCGCCGACCAACTCTCCGGCGGGCAGCAGCAACGCGTCGCCGTCGCCCGCGCCCTCGCCCAGGAACCGCGCCTTATCCTAGCGGACGAGCCGGTGGCGAGCCTCGACCCCGTGACCGCCGAGGTGATCATGGACGATCTGCGACGCATCAACCGCGAATTCGGGATCACCGTGCTCGTGAACCTCCACTTCGTGGACCTTGCCCGCCGCTACGCCGACCGCATCCTCGGTCTGCGGGCCGGGAAGGTCGTCTTCGACGGCCCCGTCTCTCAGGCGACGGACGAGGTGTTCGAACACATCTACGGACGCCCGCTCACGCGCGAGGACATGCGGACCGGGGAGGTCGTCGCCCGTGGCTGACCCTACCCGCCGATCCGAGAACGTTCCCCCGGACGCCCTCCCGGTTTCGCTTTCTGCTCCTCCCAAAGACGCGGGGGTACGCCTGCGGAACACCGCGCTTTTCGTCGCGCTCGTCGGTCTCGCCGCGTATACCGCCGCGGACACCCAAGTTTCCCTTTCCGCCCTCGTGCAAGGATTTCCCTACATGGGGCGACTGTTCGTCGCCTTTTTCTCTCCCGACTTTGCCGACATCGCCCGCTACGTTCCCGCCCTCGCAGAGACGATCCAGATGGCCGTCGCCGGCACCCTCATCGGCTCGCTCCTCGCCTTAGGCTACGCCTTCTTGGCGGCGCGGAACTTTGTGACCCACCGGGGTGCGTTGTGGGTGACGCGCGGGTTCATGAACCTCGTCCGCACGATCCCCGACCTCCTCTTTGCCGCCCTCTTCGTCGCCGTCTTCGGCATCGGGGCCCTTTCGGGGATCCTCGCCCTCATCTTTTTCTCCTTCGGCATCGTGGCAAAGCTCACGAGCGAGACGATCGAGGCCGCGGACATGGGACCTGCGGAGGCGCTCTACGCCGCAGGCGCGACGCCCGCGGTGGCAGCGGTTTACGCCGTCCTGCCCCAGATCTTGCCCCAGTACCTCTCCTACGTCCTGTACGTGTTCGAGATCAACGTCCGCGTATCCACCGTCCTCGGGCTCGTCGGCGCCGGAGGAATCGGCGTCCCCCTCAAGGCCGCCCTGAACCTCCTGCAGTACGACCGTGCCTCGGCCATTCTCCTCCTCGTCTTCCTCGCCGTCCTCCTCATCGAGTGGACGAGCCAGTATCTTAGGCGGCGCCTCACGGAGGGCGAATCTCCTGCCGCCCCGTCTCAACTGGGAGGAGTGTTCCGTCGGTTTCGTGGCCCCATCGCCTTTCTGGGCGTCGCGGCCGCCCTCGTCTGGTCGTTTTGGGGGATCGACCTGAACACGAAAGGGTTCTCCGTGGGGGCTCAGATGGCCGGACGGATCCTTGCCGGGATTTTCCGTCCCGAGTGGTCGTACGCTCCGGAACTCCTCGTAGCCCTCTGGGAGAGCGTGGAGATCGCCTACCTGGGCACGCTCCTCGCCGCCGTCCTCGCGCTTCCTTTCGGCTTTTGGGCGGCGCGGAACGTCACGCCCGCACCCTTTGCCGCGGGGACCAAAGTATTCCTTTCCGCCGTGCGCACGTTTCCGGAACTCATGCTCGCGATCGTCTTCATGGTGGGGGTCGGTCCGGGTGCCTATGCGGGGATCCTGGCCGTCGGCGTTCACTCCATCGGCATGCTCGCCAAGCTCTACGGAGAGGCCGTGGAGGCGATGGACATGGGACCCGTGGAGGCGCTCCGGGCGGCGGGTGCCGACGGACTCGGGGTTTTTCGTTGGGCGATCTTCCCTCAGGTCTTGCCGGAGCTCCTCTCCTACGCGATCTATCGTTTCGAGATCAACATGCGCGCGGCGACCGTCGTGGGCGTCGTAGGCGCAGGGGGAATCGGAGCGCCGCTCCTCTTCGCCCTTCAGAGCCACGCCTGGGAGCGCGCGGGGATCATCCTTCTGGGAATCGTCGTCCTCGTCTCCCTGACGGATGCCCTGAGCGGCGCCGTCCGCCGGCGCCTCGTCTGACCCGTTCGCTCCGGGCAGGGCGCACGCTCGGATCCCCGTCGACCCGTCAGCCCTCCTATTCGACAGAGCGCCCGGCCCCTCGGCGGTCGGTGTGACGCCACCGCCGCCGTGCGCTAGAATGAAAAAAAGAGAACCGCGGCGGGGTATTCGTTTGAATAAATATCCGAAGGCATGTATAATCAAACGCAAGAGAGGAGGGTCCGCGGTGCCCGGGGAAGCGGGGACGAGCTCCGTAGCCAACCCCTTCTACATGCGCGACGTACTCAAGGTCTCCGATTTTAGGGCGGAAGACATCCGCGCCCTCTTGGAGGAGGCGCGGTGGATGAAGTCCTTACGTCGCAGGGGGTACCTGCATTCTTACCTCCAGGGCCGGACGCTGGCGCTCATATTCGAAAAGCCGTCCACGCGCACGCGCGTCTCCTTCGAGGTGGCGATGCTCGAACTCGGAGGGCACCCGCTCGTCCTCCGTTCGGACGAGCTCCAGCTCGGCCGCGGAGAGACCGTGGAGGATACGGCGCGCGTCCTCTCGCGCTACGTGGACGGAATTCTCCTCCGCACGCACGCCCACAAAACTCTCGAGCGACTCGCCGCGGCGGCGGACGTCCCCGTGATCAACGGCCTGTCCGACCTTCACCACCCTACGCAGGTGTTTGCCGACCTCCTCACCCTCGTGGAACACTTCGGCCCCTTGGGCGAGCTCAGGATCGCGTACGTGGGCGATGCGCGCAACAACGTGACCCACTCGTGGATCGAGGCCGCTGCCCTTCTCGGGCTCACCCTGGTCGTCGCCTCGCCTGCGGAGTACCGGCCGGATCCCGAGATCTGGGCCTGGGCCGAAGCCCGCGCCGAGGAAAGCGGCGCCGATCTGCGATGGACTTCCGATCCGCGGGAAGCGGTGGCCGATGCCGACGTGATCATCACGGATACGTGGGTGAGCATGGGTACGGAGGCGGAACGCGAAGCGCGTCTCGCCCGCCTCCGCCCCTATCAGGTGAACGAGGAACTTTTTGCCTTCGCCCGCAAGGAGGCCGTGTTCTTGCACTGCCTGCCGGCGCACCGCGGCGAAGAGGTGACCGATGCCGTGCTCGACGGCCCGCGTTCGCTCGTCTGGGACGAGGCGGAAAACCGCCTCCACGTGCACAAGGCGCTCCTGCGCCTCGTCCTTACCCCGTAGTGAGGTAAAAGCATGTTGCCCGACTTCTCGCCGGCGGGCGACGCCTGTCCATCCTGCTCTGCGCTCAGTGAGGTAAAAGCAGGTTGCCCGACGTCCCCGCGCGCCTTGCATCTGCGCGCCGTTTGTGTATACTTATCCATGAATACGCATATTTATTTACAGCCGCGAAACGGGAGAATCGCCGAGGAAGAGAGGGAGAGCCGATGCACGGAGCAGAGCTTGCGGGCGGTGTGGGAAGCCGACCTCCGGGGGCGGAGCACGCGGGCGGCGAACGCCCGCTCCTCGTCCTCGCGTACTCCGGAGGGCTCGACACCTCCGTGGCCATCAAGTGGTTGGAAGAAAAGTACGGCTTTCGCGTGGTCACCGTAACGCTCGACGTAGGCGAGGCCAAAGACCTCGAGGCCGTACGGGCTAAGGCGATCAAGGTCGGCGCGGTCCAAGCGGTGGTCAAGGACGTCCGCGCCGAATTCGCAGAAGAATACATCCTGCGCGCCCTCTGGGCGAACGCTCTGTACCAAGGCAAGTACCCCCTGGCGTCCGCGCTTTCGCGTCCGCTCATCGCGCGGGAGGTCGTCCGCGTTGCCCGCGAGGTCGGGGCCCGTGCCGTAGCCCACGGCTCTACGGGCAAGGGGAACGACCAGGTCCGGCTCGAGCTCGGGATGAAGGCCCTTGCCCCCGAACTCCAGGTGTACGCCCCGGTGCGGGAGTGGGGGCTCACACGCGACGCGGAAATCGAGTACGCTCGCGCCCACGGGATCCCCGTTCCGGTCACGCAGGAAAGCCCGTACTCCATCGACCAGAACCTGTGGGGACGGGCGATCGAGGCGGGGGCGCTCGAAGATCCTTGGGCGGCGCCGCCGGAAGACGCCTTTCTCTGGACCGTGGCTCCCGAGGAGGCGCCGGACGTACCGGAGGAACTCGTCCTCACCTTTGCGGAAGGACGTCCCGTGGCCCTAGGCGGCGAGACGATGGACCTCGTTACCCTCATCACGACGCTCAACGAAGTCGGGGGACGCCACGGCGTCGGCCGCATCGACATGATCGAGGACCGCCTCGTGGGGATCAAGTCGCGGGAGGTATACGAGGCGCCGGCCGCCCTCATCCTCATCGAAGCCCACCGCGCTCTGGAAGCGCTCGTCCTCCCGCGCGAGGTCCTTCACGTGAAACCGGTACTCGAATTCGCATGGACGCGCCTCGTGTACGACGGCCTCTGGTACTCCCCGCTGCGGGAGGCGTACGACGCCTTTTTTGCCGCCACGCAGAAGCCCGTGACGGGGGACGTGCGCGTAAAGCTTTACAAAGGCAACATCGTCGTCACGGGGCGCCGGGCGGCAAAGAGCCTTTACCGCCACGATCTCGCCACGTACCAGACGGGGGACCTCTTCGACCACCGGGCGGCGGAGGGCTTCCTCAAGCTCTGGGGACTTCCTACGGAACTCTTCCGCAGCCTGAACCCCGTCGCCGGCGGGACGTTCCACGCGCAGGAACGTCCTCCTTTTCCCGTTTCCGAAGGGTAAGTGCGGGGATCCGGAAGAGGAGGTCGAGCGGTGCACAACGAACACGAGGGCTCCCTTGACCCCCGGTTCACAGGTGCTTCGGGAAAACTTTGGGGCGGACGTTTCGCCAAGCGCACGGCGGAAGTCGTCGAGCGCTACACCGCTTCCATCCCCTTCGACGTCCGCCTCGCTTCGCAAGACATCCGCGGATCGATTGCCCACGTGCGCATGCTCGCGCGGACCGGTCTCCTCACGGCAGAGGAGGCGCGCCTACTCGAAGAAGGACTGCGGGAGATCGAGGCCTCCATCCGGAGGGGCGAGGTCCGCTGGACCTACGCGGACGAAGACGTGCACATGTGGGTCGAACGCCTCCTCCGCGAACGCGTGGGACCCGTGGCGGGAAAGCTCCACACTGGGCGCAGCCGCAACGATCAAGTGGCGACCGACCTCCACCTCTACGTCCGCGACGAGGCCGCGCGCGCCCGCAGCATGCTCACGGACGTACGCCGTGCCCTCCTCGACCTCGCCGACGCCCACCGTGACGTCGTCCTCCCGGGCTACACGCACCTCCAGCGGGCGCAACCGGTAACGCTCGCCCACCATCTCCTCGCGTACTTCTGGATGTTTTCGCGGGATGCCGAGCGGCTCGTGGACCTCGACCGCCGGGCCTCCTGGTCGCCTCTCGGCGCGGGAGCGCTCGCGGGAAGCCGCTTCCCCTTCGACCGTTTCTTCACCGCCGCCGAACTCGGCCTCTCGGCCGTCTACCCCAACAGCCTCGACGCCGTGTCCGATCGCGACTTCGTCCTCGAATTCGTCTTCGCCCTTTCCCTCATCGCAGTTCACCTCTCCCGCCTTGCCGAGGAGCTCATCCTCTGGTCCTCCCAGGAGTTCGCCTTCGTGGAGCTCGACGACGCCTTTGCTACGGGTTCGAGTATGATGCCGCAAAAAAAGAACCCTGACGTTCCCGAACTCCTGCGCGGAAAGACGGGGCGCGTCGTCGGCGACCTCGTTGCCCTCCTCACCGTGCTCAAGGGGCTCCCCCTCGCCTACAACAAGGACCTTCAGGAGGACAAAGAAGCCCTCTTCGACGCCGTGGACACGGTCCTCGCGGGTCTCGAAGTGACCGCGCCGCTTCTCCGAAGTCTCTCCTTTCGCGCGGACGCGATGCGCCGCGCCGCCGACGATCCGCTGCTTTGCGCCACGGACCTCGCAGAGGCCCTGGCCTTGCGCGGCGTTCCTTTTCGCGAGGCGCACGAAGCCGTGGGCCGTCTCGTCGCCTACGCGTTCGCCGCCGGGAAGTCCCTGCGCGACCTCACGCCGGAGGAACTCCTCCGCCACCACGCGGCATTTCGCCCCGAAGATCTGGAGCTTTTGTCGCCCGAGTCTGCGGTCGCAGGGCGGAAGCTCTTCGGCGGCCCCGCGTCGGAGGCCGTGGCGGAGCAGATCGCTCTTGCGCGCCGGATCCTCGAGGAAGAGCCCCTCGGGCGCACCGTATCGGACGTCCTCCGCGCCTTTGCGGAGGGCGGGGAAAGGGGAGGAGAACCCGGAAGGTAGCCGTTCCGACGGGCCTTCGGGTTTTCGTGCACGAAAGGAATCCTCGCAGAAAAAACCGCCCCGTACCTTTACGCGGGGCGGTTTGTGTGTGGTATGTTTTTCCTACTTGCTCCGTCCATATCTTGCGGGTAAACTGAAAAGGTGCATGTCCGGGGGTCATGGGAAAAGATGACACGCGTCGTTCTCCCCTGAGAGAATTTCCCGTGAAGATTTTGCCTTTAAAAAACGCTTTGATTCCCCGTCGGTACGCGGGGGCGGACGTCTGGAGAGCGGACGACGGTCGAACGGAAGGGCGGTTGATCGGGCTGCTCCACACGCGGTAAAAGTCCGGACGCGAGTTTTTCGTCGGATCTGAGGGATCTGGGCGAACGCGCACCAAACTGCCGGAGAAAGAGACGGCTCCTTTGGACAGCCGAACTGCGGAGAGAGTCTTGAGGTGTTTAGGGTAGGGAAATGAGCAGAGCGGGGCGCAGAACAGCTACGGGAGGGGAAGAGGTTCATGCGATGGAAACGGGTGTTGCTCTACGGCGGGTCGGCGGTGGGGATATTCCTCGTGGGGGTGTTTGCGTACGTCGCCTACCTTTTTCACAAGGCGGCGGTGACCGCCGATTCGATCTACGAAGAAGTAAAGCGCACGGAGCCGCCGAAACGCGAGGATAAGGTCGATCTAGGGCAGCTCAAGCCGATCTCCCTCCTCCTCCTCGGCGTCGACGAACGTCCGGAGAGTGGGGATCCCGGTCGAAGCGACGCCATCCTGTACGTAACCTTAAACCCCCAAGAGCGGTCGATGTACATCCTTTCGATTCAACGCGACATTCGGGTTCCCCTCAAGGGGGTGGGGAAGCGGAGCGGAACGCTCGATAAGATCAACCACGCCTACGCCTACGGCGGTCCCACGGGTTCCGTGGAAACGGTGGAGAACTTTTTGGGCTTGCCCGTCGACTACTACATCGCGATCAACTTCCAGGGATTCGCCGATCTCGTAGACCTCATCGGCGGGATCACGGTGGATAATCCGGTAGAGTGGACGGATCCCGGGTACTACAAGCCGGGCTACGTGTACCGCAAGGGACCCATCCAGCTGGAAAACGGTGAGATGGCGCTCGGGTACATCCGCATGCGCTACTGGGATCCCGAAGGAGACATCGGGAGAAACGCGCGGGAGCGCCAGGTCCTGCAGGCGATCCTGCAGAAGGCCTCCCGCCCCGAGATGATCCTCAAGCTCGACGAATTTCTGAACGTCGCCGGGAAGAACATGAAGACAAACCTCACCTACGAAGAGATGCAGCGCCTCATTCGGGACTACCGGAGTTCCATGGACAACGTCCACGAACTCGCCTTCGACCTCGAGCCTCTCTGGCTGAACAACGTTTCCTACCAAAAGGTGAAGCCCGAAAGTTACGAGCGCGTGACCGCGACTTTGCGCGAGCACCTCGGTATTCTTGCTTCCGCCCAAGCCGAGGGAAAATCCCAGACGAAGTCATCCACGGGAAACACCCCTTGAATAGGCGCGCCGCCCCTCCGTCACGACGAGAGGGGCGGTTTTTGCGTATCCGAACTCGTCGAGGCGATTGCAACGGAAGCCGTGACGGCCGAGCACGCCGCATCTCTCGCGCGGAACGCTTCTCGATCAACCGGAGATGTCTGCTCGAGACGGTGGAGCGCGAGGAGATGAGGAGTCTTACTAGATTTTTTCGCTGGACACGGTTACGGGCAACGCGTAAAATGATGCCCGGGGCATGCGTTGGTAATTTTCTGCCCTTATCGGTTTCATGTAGGATTTTTCCGCCTGGGGAGGCACGATTCCGTGGAGTCCTTTGAGCGCGAAGCGCGACGGATTCGCTTAGCGTACGAAGAGTACGACCGCGACCTGGGATGTGCGGGAAAGTGGTCTCCGGACAATCCCGGAAATCGCGCCATCGTGGAAGAGAGGGAAAGCCTCCTCAAGCAGATGCTCCGAGAACACGGATTTTGGCCGCTTACCCCGTTTCGCATTTTGGACGTCGGCTGCGGGACGGGAGGTACCCTCGCCCGCGTTGCCGAGTGGGGTGCCCGACCGGAAAACCTCGTCGGCATCGACCTCCTGCCCGAACGCATCGCCCGGGCGCGCGAGCGCTACCCCCACATCACCTTTTACGTCGGGAATGCCGCCGAGGCTCCTTTCCCGCCCGAGAGTTTTGACCTCGTTTTCGCCTTTACCGTGTTCAGCTCGATCCTCGACGACCGACTCGCCCGCGCCGTCGCCCAAAAGATCTGGTACGTCCTGAAGCCCGACGGCGCGGTGGTTTGGTACGACCTCCGCTACCCGAATCCGTTCAACCGAAAGGTCCGTCCTTTGACGCGCTCCAAGATCCGGGATCTTTTCCCCGAAGCGCACGCGGACCTTCGTCCCGCGACCTTGCTCCCGCCGCTCGCCCGCCGCCTCCGTTCCGACTGGCTTCCCGTTCTGTATCCGCTTTTGGCGCGCATTCATCCGCTCAAGGGACACTTCTTGGGGATCCTGCACAAACGGAAGAGGTGATAGGGTAAAGGGTTCTCCCGGGGCGAAGCTGCGACGAAACTCCGGAGAAAGGCTTTTTTCCACGCGCCAAAACGCGATATGGAGCCTTTGCGAAAAAGTAGGAATACGGTCCCTTGTTCTTTTGGGCAAAGTTGGGGTAGAGTAGGCTCACGAGAAACCGTCGGGAAAGCCAACCCTTTCAAGGATGGGAGGAGGTCACCCTAAAAAGAGGGAGACCCGAGGGAAGTCGTCCTCTTGGGCAAGTTGAAGTACGTGGCTTGGACCGGCGGAAATCGAGTTGTTGCAATAAAGTACTAATTATTCTGTCATATTTACCCATTCTTCACAGAAAGTGCGGTGCCTTCCCCTTTACACAGATAGGACTGGGTAGTAGAATGAGACACGGATTCATTGTCGTACTCTTTTTCGCCGAACTCCGGGAGGGATATGTTCACGTTTTTCCAGAGATCGGAGGTAGGAGCGGTGGACGTAGCTATCGTAGGGATGGGGTACGTCGGTGTCACGACCGCGGCGACGCTCGCCCACATCGGACATCGCGTGTACGGTGTCGACATCGACGACCGACGTATTGAACAACTCGCCCGGGGAAAGGCCCCCTTTTACGAACCTCATCTTGACGAACTCATCGCGCTCAACAAGTCGCGCATGCACTTTACGACCGACTACAGCGAGGTGATCCCCCGGGCGGAGGTGGTGTTTATCGCCGTAGGGACGCCTTCCGCACCCGACGGCAGGCCCGATCTCCGGTACGTCGAAGCGGCGGCGCGGGAAATCGGACGGAACTTGAACGTGGACCGCTTTACGCTCGTGATCAACAAGTCCACGGTTCCCATCGGCAGCGGGAATTGGGTGGAAGCGCACATTCGACGGAGCTTTTCCGAGGTACACGGGGAGGCGAAAGGACGCTTTGCCGTGGCTTCCAACCCCGAGTTTCTGCGCGAAGGATCGGCAGTATACGACAGCCTCTACCCGGACCGCATCGTCGTCGGCGCGGATGAACCCCGAGCGCGGGAAATCCTGCGCGAACTTTACGCTCCCCTCGTCGCCCAAGATTTTCCTCCGCCCGAGGATGTACCGCGTCCGGCGCACGTGAACACGATTCCCTACGTGGAAACGGACACGGCCACCGCCGAGCTCGTAAAGTACGCGGCAAACGCCTTCCTCGCGCTCAAGATCAGCTTCATCAACGAAATCGCGGCGCTGGCCGAGAAGGTCGGGGCGGACATTCGCGACGTGGCGCAAGGCATCGGCCTCGACCGGAGAATCGGACCAAGCTTCCTTCAGGCGGGTGTAGGTTGGGGCGGAAGCTGCTTTCCCAAAGATACCGCGGCGATTCTCGCCACGGGCGAAGAGTACGGCCTCAGGATGCCCATCGTCGCCGCGGCGCGCGAGGTGAACTTTGCCCAGAGACGGAAGGTCGTCGAGAAGCTTCTAGGGGAGCTCAAGATCGTCAAAGGAAAGACGATAGGCCTTTTGGGGCTTTCCTTTAAGCCAAACACGGACGACCTGCGGGACGCTCCCGCCTACGATATAGCCCGAGAACTCCTGGAAAGAGGTGCGTTCGTCCGGGCATACGATCCCGTCGCCATCCCGCGGGCGCAGAGGGAATGGGATCTCAACGTCGACTACCGCAAGAGCGTCCTGGACGTCGCCCGGGGAGCGGATGCCCTCGTCCTCGTCACGGAGTGGAAGGAGTTTACCGAACTCGATTGGTCCGCGATTGCCCGTGCGATGCGCACGCCCGTCCTCATCGACGGGCGGAATGCCCTACCGGGTAAGGTTGTGCAAGAGGCGGGCTTGCGGTACGTTGGGTTTGGCGTTCCTTCCCATTCTCCCGTCTTCGAGAAGGTGGCTGAGTTTCGTTGAGAATCCTCCTGGTCGGAAGCGCAGGGTTTATCGGAAGTCATCTGGCCGAGCGCCTCTTGCGTGAAGGGCACGAAGTCGTAGGCGTGGACAACTTCTCCACCGGACAGAGGAGGAACGTCCGGCGCCTCCAATCCTTTTCGAGGTTTACCTTGATCGAGGCCGACGCCAGCAAGCCTTTGGACATCGAAGGTCCGTTGGATTGGGTGATGCACTTCGCCTCGCCGGCATCCCCTCCCCGCTACATGGAACGCCCCGTAGAGACGATCCTCATCAACGGGGAGGGGACGAGGCACCTCCTCGACCTCGCCCTAGAAAAGGGGGCAAAGTTTTTTCTCGCATCTACGAGCGAGGTCTACGGCGATCCCCTCGTCCATCCCCAGCCGGAAACCTATTGGGGAAACGTGAACCCGATCGGTCCGCGCTCCGTCTACGACGAGAGCAAGCGCTACGCGGAAACGCTCACGATGGCGTACCACAGGGCGCGGGGTCTGTCCGTGCGCATCGTGCGGATCTTCAACACGTACGGGCCGGGGATGGACCCTGCGGACGGTCGCGTGGTGAGCAACTTCATCGTTCAGGCCCTTAGAGGCGAGCCGATTACCGTGTACGGCGACGGGAGCCAGACGCGCAGCTTTTGCTACATCGACGACCTAATTGAGGGAATCTGGCGGCTGATGGACGTGGAATATCCTTATCCTGTAAATCTGGGGAATCCGGAAGAATACCGGGTGCTCGAGCTGGCGCACCTGGTAAGAGAACTCACGGGGAGCGATTCGCCCGTCCTCTTTCAAGATCTTCCGGAGGATGACCCGCAGCAGAGGCGGCCGGACATACGGCTTGCAAAAGAGCTTCTGAATTGGGAACCCACGGTATTTGTCCGAGACGGAATCATACGTACGATTCAGTATTTTAGAGACATAGTTTTTCATTCCGAGAGGTAAAGGAAGGTAGGAAGTACATGCGCGTCGCGATATGCATTGCCACGTACAAACGTCCTGATATGCTCGAAGACCTTTTGAAGTCGATATCCAACCTCGAATTTAAAAAAGTAGACGCGCCAGATATTAAAATAGTAATAGTAGATAACGATGCAGAAGGCAGCGCAAAAGATGTTGTAGAAAACGCAGTCAAATATACCAAATTTCCGATTATTTATGCAATAGAACCGAAAAAAGGGTTGGCATACGCAAGAAACAAAACAATTGAGCTTGCAGGAGATGTTGATTTTGTAGCAATTGTTGATGACGATGAGATAGTAAGCAAAAATTGGCTTGATGAGTTGTTGCACGTACAACAAAAATATGATGCCGATGTAGTGAGCGGACCTGTAATTCCAAGATTTAAGGTGACTCCGCCAGAATGGGTTGTAAAGGGTCGTTTTTTTGAGAGGCCGAGATTTAATACAGGGGAAAAAATAGATATGGCTAGAACAGGTAATGTTTTAATAAGAAAAAATGTTCTAGAAATGTTTTCGCCGCCGTTTGATTATAATTTTAATTTAACAGGTGGAGAAGATACTTTTTTGTTTAAAAAAATACATCTTATTAATAAAAAAATTGTGTGGTCTGATGATGCAATTATAGAAGAATGGGTGCCGAAAGAAAGAATGAGCATTTGGTGGTTATTACGCAGATCATTCCGTGCAGGAACAACGACTTCCGCAGTTGAATTGTATTTGCATCCTAGCTTTAAAACAATAATAGCGCGATTATCTAAATCAATTGTACATATAACATTGGGCATTTTGTCGTTTATATTTTACATATCTTTTAGACCAGAAAAATCTATAAAATCGTTGCAAAGAACAGCTGCAGGCATAGGTAATTTTATAGGGGTTTTTGGTTTTAGATACGAAGAGTACAGATAAATAAATATTAATATTTTTTAAAAAGAGAGTTGATGTTTGATGACGAAAATTGCATGCGCACACAGAAAAATTATATTATTCTATAATGATAACACTATTAAGCGGAGCTTTTTTTACCGCTTTGGAGGAGCATGAATGCGGATAACATGACACAAGTAACCACAGACGGAGATCAGTTTATTCTATATGTACTTTTGTTGGGCTATATAAACAGTTTGTTCATTGGATTTAAAAACATTTCGATTCAATGAACACGAAAAAAACTGAAAAAAACATAGTGAACAAAAGTGCATTAATACACAAGGAACTTACTGGATACTCTTTCTCAATTCATCATTCGTTTTTCGTCATCTTCTAGGTGATGATTCTAAGCAGAGGCAAACGAAGGAGTTTTCTCACCTGCCATCTAGGAGCGTGTCTAAATGCGATGTATCATAAGATTTCTGGAAAATACAATAATCCATATCTGTTCTTCCATATCAAAAAGAAAACGAAGGAATGAGGAAGAAAATGAATCTCTCTATTTTATCACCTTTGATATGGTCTCTAGGGATTTATTGGTTATTTGGAGAGCCTCTAACCCGGATAAATTTTAGTATAATTTCATTTTCGGGCATTTGGACCCTAGCTTTGTTACTAGGATCGGTTGGAGCCATTTTCGCATATGCTTCTTTAAAATTCCATGTCCTGTACAGATTTTTTGTAAGCACTGGAACACAGATTCACTACTGGCTCCTACTTGTGCTGCATGGGATCTTATTATTGGCACTATCAATATTAGGCGATTCAAACAATAATTTTAACATAACTGATTTACTTTCTGGAATTCAGCAGTTTCTTACATGGGTTTTGTATGGACTTGTTATCTTTTTAGTGGGTGTTCATTCGACTTTGAATCCATATTTCGTACCAAAGTTGGTGCAATGGCTTCGAGTGGTTTTCGTTATTTTAATACCGATTCTTTTAACTAACCCTACTCGCTCTTTAGCGTCAGAAATTGCCGTGTTGGGAGCAGCCATTCATTTTCTTGAACCTAGATCACACATGAAATGGGTGTGGGCTTTTTTCACAATCTTTAGCATTGGTTTATCAGGATCTCGTATGGCTAATGTGGCAATTATTTTAGCCCTTATTTCTACTTACTTGTTGAATTTTCGCATGACACAACCCAAAACATGGCGCGTTGTTATTTTCTCGGTTTTTGTACTTGTAATTTTTAGCGCGGTTTTTATCCACACCCCTGCAGGAACCCGAGCATTAGCTTTGTTAAATGCTGGATTGGCAGTCTTTGATGACAGTCCGGAAGCTACAATTTTAACCCAGGGACGCTCTGCGGTTTGGCCGGACCTTTTCCACCATGCGTTAGAACAACCCTTTTTTGGGTTTGGTCCGGGAACGGCTTCAGCATATGCTTTTTATTTAACTCACAACGAACGGTTTGCCCATCCACACAACGAGTACCTTAGGATTTTCCATGATTATGGAGCTGTTGGTTTGATAACATTTATCATTTTTTACGTAAAACTTCTTTTTAACTCAAAGCTGATTGCCGTCCAAAGCCCGAGTCCTTTCTTACAAAGATGGTCACGCGCAATCTGGGCCTCTACAGTAGTTTTATTGTTGCTATTTATGACCGATAACGTCGGATTCTATGTCTTTGTAATGACGTTACATGGAGCTTTGATTGGTATATTTCTTTCGCATATTGCATTATTAAAAAATAAAAAACAGGACTTTGAGCTTATATTCAATAAATCAAGCCTAAAATAGTCGAGGAGGATAACATGATTGCTAAAAGCAAGAAAAACTTCCGAAGTTCTATAAGAGTGGCACTCCTGGTGAACATTGTTGCTCCTTACAGGGTAAAAATTTATCGCACTTTAGCTGAGCATTTTGATGTAGGTGTTTTTGTTTCAGGAATCGAGAAGAACCGAAGTACCTGGAGAGGAGTTGAAAATGAATTAGAGGGTTTGACTGTCAAAAGGGTATGGGGAATTACCCTCGCCATTCCTCGGCGACATCGAGACGGATTGTTTGACCGATGGTATCTTCACCTAAATCCCGGATATCTACAAGATCTGATCCGGTTTGCGCCCGATGCAATTATCAGCAACGAAATGGGTTTTCGGAGCCTAATGGCTCTTCTTTACGGTTTTCTTTTTCGCAAGCCCGTTTGGGTGTGGTGGGGTGGAACGCTTCATACGGAGCGTAACATTGGTATTGTAAAGCGCGTTTTGAGAAAACTTTTTGCCCGTTTAGTTCCCAGATGGATCAGCTACGGCTCGACATCAACTGAGTATCTTTTTAGCCTTGGTATCCCTAATGATAAAATATTACAAATACAAAATTGTGTCGATGAAAATATTTTCAAAAACCATTCTTTGCCTGCTTTTTCTCTTACTCCTCGCCCGGTGCTCCTTTACGCAGGGCAGCTTATAGGGCGAAAAGGGGTGGACTTGCTTCTAGAAAGTGCGGCAAGGTTACAAAAAAAAGGTTTTATTTTTACCTTGGTGTTGGTGGGAAGCGGACCGGAGAAAGAGAGGCTTGAGGCAAAAGCTTATTCGCTTGGGCTACATAATGTCCATTTTTTTCCTCCAAGAAGACCGGAGGAAATGCCGGCGGTGTACAGAAGTGCGGATGTACTCGTCTTTCCTACTCTGGAGGATGTTTGGGGTTTAGTGGTAAACGAAGCCATGTTATCTGGATTGCCGGTGATTTCTTCGATATATGCAGGATGTACATCAGAGATCGTACCACCAGAAAATACGTTTGACCCTCTAATTCCGGAAAGTTTTGACTCTGCTATGGAGCGTGCGGTTACTGGGAAAATTGCGCCGCCCGATATATCTAAGATCATACCATGTGAAGTAGTTGCTAATATGATAGCTGAAGACATTCGGAGGCATGTTTCTAAATGAGAGTAATAATAATACACACATATTATCAGAAACCTGGCGGTGAGGATTTAGTCTATGAATCTGAGTCGTCTCTTTTAAGGGAAAAAGGAAATGAGGTAGTAGAACTCTTCTTTCACAACCGTGATCTTGACAACTTTTCTGCTTTGCAACAGGCTCAAATAACTTTTTGGAACCGCGATGCCTATCGTCGGGTTCGGGAGAGCGTCCGCAAGCATACGCCATCCTTGGTTCACGTCCACAATACCTTTCCTCTGGCTTCTCCTGCCGTATTTCATGCGCTCAAGGCGGAAGGGGTCCCGTTGGTGATGACACTGCACAACTATCGCCTTTTTTGCGTAAACGCCCTTTTCTTCCGGAAGGGGCAGGTTTGTGAGGCGTGCCTCGGGCGGCTTCCTTGGCGCGGGGTTATCCACGGGTGTTACCGTGAAAGCAGGTTGGCCAGTTCCGTAGTGGCGGGGATGCTTACGGTGCACCGGGCTATCGGTACTTGGAATCTCGTAGACAGGTTTATCGCCCTAACGGAGTTTGCCCGGAAAAAATTCATAGAGGGCGGTATTCCGCCCGAAAAGATCGTCGTCAAGCCGAACTTCGTGTATCCCGATCCGGGTCCGGGAGAGGGAAGAGGTGGCTATGCGCTTTTCGTAGGGAGACTTTCTCCGGAAAAGGGGATCCAGACGCTCCTCAAAGCTTGGGAACTTTTGGGTGGACGTATACCCCTTAAAATCGTAGGAGATGGACCGCTTGCCGAAGAGGTGAGCAAGGCATCGCAAAAAATCCGAGGTGTAGAGTGGCTGGGGCGTATGCCTCCGGAAGAGGTCTACGCACTCATGGGAGAGGCGATGTTCTTGGTGTTTCCAAGTGAGGGGTACGAAAATTTTCCACGTGTGTTTGCAGAGGTGTTTGCCAAGGGGACTCCCGTGATTGCCTCGGACATCGGGGCCGCAGGGGAGATAATTTCCCACGGACGAACGGGGCTTCACTTTCGGCCGGGTGATCCCGAGGATTTGGCCGCCAAGGTGGAGTGGCTCCTCGGCCGTCCTCGGGAGCTCGAGCGCATGCGTCGCGAGGCTCGAGCGGAGTACGAGGCAAAGTATACGGCGGAGAAAAACTACGAGCAACTCATGGCCATCTACCGGGGAGTTTTGGAGGAAAGGGGGCGTTAGGAAGGTGCCAAACGGGACAAATCGGAGCGCGGGCGAAATCCACATCCTCGGCATGCGCGTAGACCCTACGAGTTACGAAGATGCCACGTCGAAAATTCTCGCTTGGGCCGAAAGAGGGGAGAGTCGCTACGTCTGCGTTGCCAACGTCCACATGGTCATGGAGGCGTACGACGACCCGAGATTTCGTCGGTTGGTAAACGATTCCGACCTCGTGACCCCCGACGGTATGCCCTTGGTCTGGATGTTGCGTCTTTTGGGAAAGAAGGGTCAGGAGCGCGTGTACGGCCCGGAGCTCACCCTCCGCGTATTGGAGGCTGCGGCGGAAAAGGGGATTCCCGTCGGATTTTACGGATCGAGTCCCGAAGTCTTAGAAAATCTTGTAAATAATCTGCGGCGGCGCTATACTGGGCTTCGGGTCGTCTATGCGCACTCCCCGCCCTATCGGGAGCTCAGCGCGCAGGAAGAAGAGGAGGTGGTTCGTTCTATTCGCGAAAGCGGAGCGAAGATCCTCTTCGTCGGTCTGGGCTGTCCGAAGCAAGAGCGTTGGATGGCCAACCACAAGGGAAAGATCGATGCGGTGATGGTGGGGGTTGGGGCTGCCTTTGATTTTCACGCCGGACGGGTTCGTCAAGCACCTCCGTGGATGCAGCGCATGGGGCTCGAGTGGTTGTTTCGTCTGCTCATGGAGCCGCGAAGGCTTTGGAAGAGGTATGCAAAGCACAATCCGAGGTTTGTCGCGCTTGCCGCTCTACAGCTTATCGGCGTGCGTCGCTATGACACGACTTGAGCATGCGGGGTGACGGAGATGAAAAAGGCCTTGATCACGGGTATCACGGGTCAGGACGGGTCGTATCTCGCGGAATTTCTCCTGAACAAGGGGTACGAGGTTCACGGGATCATCCGCCGCTCGAGCACCTTTAGTACTTCGCGGATCGATCATTTGTACCGGGATCCCCACGATCCCGAGGCGAGGCTCTTTTTGCACTACGGGGACATGACGGACGGCATTGGTCTCAAGCGCCTATTGGACAAAATCCGGCCGGACGAGGTATACAATCTCGCCGCCCAATCCCACGTCAAGGTATCCTTTGAGCAGCCGGAGTATACGGCGAACATCGTCGCCCTGGGAACGCTTCGCCTTTTGGAAGCCGTGCGTCTGCACAGGGAAGAGACGGGGCGGGAAGTGCGCGTCTATCAGGCGGGGTCTTCGGAAATGTTCGGTTCTGCCCCTCCCCCGCAGTCGGAGTCTACCCCCTTTCATCCTCGAAGCCCCTATGCGGTTTCGAAAGTCGCGGCCTACTGGTATGCCGTAAACTACCGCGAAGCGTACGGCATGTTCATCGCAAACGGCATTCTCTTCAACCACGAATCGGAACGGCGCGGGGAGACGTTTGTGACGCGCAAGATCACGCGGGCAGTTGGACGGATCAAGGTAGGACTTCAACGCAAGCTCTATCTGGGGAACCTCGAGGCGCGTCGCGATTGGGGGTATGCGCCGGATTACGTGGAGGCGATGTGGCTCATGTTGCAGCAGGAAGAGCCCGACGACTACGTGATCGCCACGGGAGAGTCCCATTCCGTGCGCGAATTTGTGGAGGCTGCCTTCGGAGCCGTTGGGTTGGATTGGCGCGACTACGTAGAGATCGATCCGCGGTATTTTCGGCCCGCAGAGGTGGACTTTTTGCTCGGCGATCCTCGAAAGGCACGTGAGAAGCTCGGGTGGCGTCCGAGGGTGACGTTTCAAGAACTCGTAATCCGTATGGTAGAACACGACCTCGAACTCGCCCGAAGGGAAAAAACGCTTCTGGATGCCGGGCATAAAATCGTCTTGCAGGGGGTTATGGAACGTGGATAAGACGAGCAAGATCTACGTAGCCGGACACAGAGGTCTCGTAGGTTCCGCAATTTACCGGAAGCTGAAAGCGGAAGGATACACGAACGTCGTCGTGCGGAGCCGGTCCGAGCTCGATCTCACAAATCAACAGCAGGTGTACGATTTCTTTGCTCGGGAAAGACCGGAATACGTGTTCTTAGCTGCAGCCAAAGTAGGAGGAATTCTTGCGAATAGTACATACCCGGCGGATTTTATCCGTGATAATCTTTTGATCCAGACAAACGTGATCGATGCAGCATATCGAAGTGGAGTGAAGAAGCTTCTCTTTCTTGGTAGCAGTTGCATATATCCCAAATACGCTCCCCAACCTATTAAGGAAGAGTATCTTTTATCCGGAAAACTAGAACCAACCAATGAACCTTATGCAATCGCCAAGATTTCCGGTATAATTATGTGCCAGAGTTATCGAAGGCAGTACGGGTTTAATGCGATCAGTCTCATGCCGACAAATTTGTATGGTCCGGGAGATAACTTCGACCTGGAGACCTCTCACGTTTTGGCGGCGCTTATCCGGAAGTTTGCGGAGGCAAAGGAAAGCGGCGCACAAGAGGTGGTGGTCTGGGGTACGGGGACGCCGCGAAGGGAATTCCTTCACGTCGACGACTTGGCGGATGCCGCGCTGTTCCTCATGCGGAATTACGACGACGGCGAGATCATCAACGTCGGTGTAGGCGAAGACATCCGGATTTCGGAGTTGGCGGAGCTCATCGCAGACGTCGTGGGGTTTAGAGGACGGATCGTCTACGACACGAGCAAACCGGACGGCACCCCAAGGAAGCTTCTGGATGTGAGTAAGCTCACCGCGTTGGGTTGGCGCCCCAAAATTTCCCTGCGCGAAGGGATTCGCCAGACATACGAGTGGTACGTATCCAATCGCATGATGGCGAGGCGATAGGAATGTCCGCTGTAAACGGATCTTCGCCTTTACGTGTGATTTCACAAAATGAAGTGGAGTTGGGTATCAGAAAAAAATACGCGAATAAAATCGTATCGCCATATGTGGTATTTTCGTTGTTTTTTATTACAGATTTATTGATTTTATTATTTTCCATGTACACTTCGGTGTGGATACGATTGTACGTACTTCGGTGGTTGCCCAACGTCATCGGTCCGGAACAGTACGTCCAGCTTTTGTACGGCGTGGTAGCGATGCCCTTTGCCTACGCCTTCGCGGGTTTGTATCCGGGGTACGGCCTTCATCCCGTGGAGCGTTTGCGCAGGCGAACGCTGGTTACGACTCTTACTTTCGGCGTTCTCATTTTTTGGGAATTTCTCGTTCGGCGCGAAGCATCTTCCCGGGGGATCCTCCTTCTCACCTACGCGTTTTCTCTTGTCCTCATCCCTATAGGGGACGCCGTTCTCCGCTCTCTCTTGCGCAAGACGAATCTCTGGGGGACACCTGTGGTTGTCTTCGGAAAGGATGCCGCCCGAGCCTCGGTACTCCAACGGATCTTGGAATTTCAAGACCTCGGGTACGTGCCCGTTCAGGCGGCTTCTTTGGACGCCGCCCCTTACGCGCAAAACGTGCTTAACGGCGTGAATACGGCGATTGTCGCGTACTTTCCCGAGGAGCGCGAAAAAGTCTTGTCGCATCTGTCTGCGCTCCGCTATGCGCGTGTCCTTCTCGTAGAAGAGCGGGATGGCTTTCAGAGCCTCTGGGTTGCGACACGCGATCTCGGGGGAACGATGGCGCTGGAGATCCAGAAAAACCTCCTCGATCGGAGAAATCGGATCATCAAGCGGGCGATGGACCTAACCTTTGGGGGGATTCTCTTTCTCGTCAGCCTCCCGATCGTCCTTTTTCTCGCGGCACTCGTTTTCTTGGTAAGTCCGGGGAACCCCTTTTTCGTCCAGGAAAGAGAGGGACTCGGGGGTCGTACGATTCGCGTGTGGAAGCTGCGCACGATGTACCCCGACGCCCGGGAACGTCTTCAGAAATACCTGGAAAGTTCTCCGGAAGCGCAAGAGGAGTGGAACCGGTACTTTAAGCTCAAGCACGACCCGCGCATCCTGCCGGGGATCGGTCACTTTTTGCGGAGGACGAGCCTGGACGAGCTTCCCCAACTTTGGAACGTCGTGCGAGGGGATATGAGCCTAGTGGGACCCCGGCCGTTTCCCTTTTACCATCTCGAAGTCTTCGACGAGGAATTCCGGGTTCTCCGGCGCAGCGTGCTCCCGGGGATGACGGGTCTTTGGCAGGTTTCGGCGCGGAGCGACGGGGACGTCGAAAAGCAGAAGGTCTTAGACACCTATTACATTCGGAATTGGTCTCTGTGGCTTGATCTGTACATTCTGGCCCTCACGTTTCTCGTGGTTATCCGAGGAAAGGGCGCGTACTAGGTATCGCGGTAACAATACGGCGGATGAGATCTCCGCCCGTTGCGCGGGAGGCGCAGCACTTGCTTACGTCGTCCGCAGTTCTCCTCGTTGCCCTTCTACTGGCCTTTACTCTCGTCATGGGGTTCCTCGCGGTGCACCGCGGCGTCACGTATCAGAAAGGCGGCCGTACGTACGTCGGGTTCGTCGGCGTTTCGGCAATCGCCATGATGGACCTCTTGGCGAGCGTCTTTTACGGGCCCGGAGAGGCGTACCGCTACATCGGATACGATGCGATGTTCTTCCTCGTGCTCACCTCCGGGATCATCGCGTTGTACGCCTTTTCCATGACGGAAATCGCGGAGATTCTCGAGGGTCTTGGCCATCGGGGCGGGGGCGTGTACACGATCACCTACCTCGTCTTTGGCCGCACGCTGTCCCTCATCGCCGTCGCCTCGATTCTCGTGGACTACATCAACATGGCGGCGCTCTCGGCGATCAGCGCCGTGGAGAACGCCGCATCTGTCTTCCCCATCTGGGAGGGTTTCAAGATCCCCCTCGAACTGGGGATTGTTTGGTTTCTTGCGCTTCTCAACATCTTGGGAATTCGTTCCAACGTCTGGACGACGTTCGGCGTGTTTCTCTTTCTCGGGTATGCCCTTGTCGCCGGAATCGCCCTTGGTCTTACCGGCCTCGACGCCCGCGCTACGGAGGTTCTCGTGCGCGGGTTTCGCGATCCGGTCGTTCACCTGACGGGTTCCGGCGTACTCGGCGCTTTGGGTTACGCTATGGTAGGCGTGGGCTCCACGATTCTCGCCTATTCCGGAATTGAGACGGTCCTTCAGACGCAAAAGCTCGTAGAGAACTGGCGGGAAATTCGCAAGGCGTACCTCTTTCTCGTCGTTTTGAACGGGATCCTCATTCCGGGGGTGGGCGTCCTCGCTCTGGCCCACGTACCCGATCCCGGCGCGCACGTAGAGGGATTGGTGGTGACCTACGCCGTCCAGGTGGGCGGGGAAGCATACGGCGTCGTGATGGCCCTGGCCGCCGCACTCGCCCTGGCCTTTGCCATGAATACGGCGTTTGTCGGAGGCACGGAGCTTCTCACGGCGATCGCCGAGCGTTACGGCCTGGCCTTTCTCCTCCGGACGAACCGTGCCGGGGTGCATCAGGGGATCGTCCTCTTCCTCGCGGCGACGTTTACCGTTCTCATCTTGATTACCAACGGTTCGGCAAATCTCGTCGCCGACATGTTCGCCATCGGGCTTCTCGCGAGTTTCGTCCTCAACCTCCTCGCGCTCGTGACCTACCGCATCTCCGAAGGGTACTCGCGCATGCGCGCTTATCGCACGGGGGTGGCAAAGAACGTCTTTCTCGTCCTCGTCTTTGCCGCGGCGTTCGTCTACGTGGCCGCCCACAAGGTTCACGGGACGGCGCTTTGGGCGGGAACTTCGCTTGTGATGATCGTCCTGGGAATGCTTGCGGCGCGCTTCTTCCGCAACCCCGACCTCGCCTACGAGTCGTCCTTTCACACCGTAGAGGAACTCGAACGCTATATCGAGAAGATGGGCGGCGACACCGTACACCTCCACTTCGCACGCCCGCGCGAAAGCGTCGGACGAGAACCGGGGCATGTCTACGTGACCTTTGCCCTGCAACGGTTGCGGCCACCCCGTCGTCGCGGGGAGAACCACTTCGTGCTGCCGTACTCCCAGATGTGGGGCGTAGTCGCAGAAATGGAGGCGCTTCTAAGGCACCTGGAAAAGAGGTTTCCCGACAAGGCGTTCGTCGTCCACTTGGGTTGGCCGCTGTCCTCCTGGCGGGAACGCCTTTCGACCGGTTTTATGGTCCACCACTTCCTCATGCTCCCCAGATCCTTCCCCAACATCGCCTTCCGCATCGAATACACGCCGCGCAGGAAGTCTCAGACCTAGGCGTTCGAAGGTTCTCCGGATCGGCACTTGGTTTTCCGCAGAGGGCGTGGTACAATTTCGCGTAGCTTGGTACGAACATCGGAAAAACGGAGGAGCGCGTGTCGATGGAGTCCACCCGGGACGCAAATTCGGCTTCTCGTGCGGGAAATTCGGCTCTTGGTCTCGACGTGTTTTCCGCGCTGTGGAAGTGGAAGTTTCCGATCCTCGCTCTTACGATTGTGTTTGGGTTAGTAGGTTTTCTATTGACGTACTTCAAGAAACCGAGTTTCACGTGCGAGACCGTTCTTTACCTCGGCAAGAAAGCGGAAGGCGTGTACACGGACCCCCGCAATTCTAAATTCATCGCCGCAAGCGAGGATTTCCTAAAGGAAGTCGCCCGCCAGGATCCTTCGCTTCCCTCGGTGCAAGATCTCCGCAGGATGGTAGATGCTTCTCCCGTAAACGAAACGTCCGTAAAGTTCACCGTGACAGCGCAGAATTCCGACCTCGCCCAAAAGGCGTGTACAGCCGTTGCGAATGCGTACCTTTCGCGGGCAAAGGACGAGGTGGAGCGCTCTTTGGGGAACCTGGAGTCTACGAAACAAGCGTTGGTAAACCTACAAACTGCAGTTGCTTCGAGCCTCGAACGAAATCGCCAGGCGCTTCACAACCTGGAGGCGTCGGGAAGCGGGGGGTTAGAACGAGAACTCGCCCTTGCTCGGCTTTCGGAGTACGTGCTTCGCGAAGAAGCTCTGCTCTTGGACTTGGCGAACAGAATTCAGGATATCGACCTTAAACTCGGGGGGGTCGTCCGCCCCGAGGTCTTGGAAACGTCTCCCCCGCTGTCCGCATCTTCGAGAAGACCCGAGGTCTATGCCGGAGCGGGGGCGATTTTCGGCTTTTTCCTGGGTGTCTTTCTCGCCCTAGCCGTAGAAATACGAAGGTATTTGGAAGCGTAAAGCGCGTAAAAAGGTACGCGAGGCGCAAATCGAAAGAAAAAGGCGCTCGACAGAAGCCGGCGCAAGCCGGCTTTTTTCGAGGCATGCGCGCTTTTTGCCCGCATACCCCCGCCCCTCGCAAAAGTCTGACCCGCGAGGTCGCCGAAGAGTTGCTCGATAAAGCGAAGGTTGTTACAGAACCCGCCGGCTTCATCCCCGGAATTCATTTCGGGGAGGAGGTCAAGCGAACTTCCGAGGTTTATGGCGAAAAGAGGGGGGCGTCCAAAATCCCCGGTCGGAGGAGTTCGGGAAAGGCGTCTGAGGCAAACCATATGAACGCGGCTCCCAAAATGCCTACGAGAAGGACGCTTGCCCCATACGAGAGGCCCGGGCGTGTTTGTGGACGTTTGCCCGGGCTTTCGTCGTCGGGGGCATCGGGTACGAGGGGGATCCAGATTACGTCCTTTCGGGCGCGGGGATCGACGGGTTCACGTTTTCGCCAGGCGACGTACAAGGCGAGCTCGCCGGCGTTCCAGAGGGCGTGGAGGATCGCGGGAACCCAGAGGTTTCGACTTACGGCGTAGCTCCAGCCCAAAAAGAGACCGATGAGGAAGACGGCGACGTAAGCCGCCGGATAGACGCGGTAGCGAAGGTGGATGAAGGCGAATGTGGTGGCGGTCACGAAAATCGCCCAGGCGACCGTTTGCGCTCCCGACCCTCCGGAGGAGAAAACCCGAATGAGGCGGAGGGCCCCCTCCTGCAAGAAACCGCGAAAGAGCAGCTCTTCCCCCAAGGCGGCCAGGGACAGAAATAGCACGAGATACGCGGGTCCAAACGAAAGGAGGACCTCCACCGCCTCGTCGACGACGAAGGATACCTTGGCTCCGAAGCGGTCGTGGAGCGCGAGAAAGGCGAGCACGCCGAGGGCGTAGGGGAGAAAGTATACCACGGCGCGGGCGAGTTCCCGAGGCGGGGGTGGGGAGAGGCGTTCGAGAGTCCCGGGAGCCCCAACGAGGAGAAGGAGCCCGACGCCGCCGAAGAGGAACACGAGGACGGGCGAAAAGAGCAGGGTTTCCGGGCGGACCTCGGGGGTGCGCATGGTGTACCTCCTTTCGTCGCCCGTGCGGCGGAGCGGTACAATTGGGTAAGGAAGGGGGCGGAGCGAGAAATGGGAACCTCGGTAGATCGATACGCGGAAGCCGTGCGCGCCCTCTCGCGGACGTACGCCGGACCCGCTCGTGCGGAGATGCTCCTTCGGTACTTGGACGAAAACCTCGGAGGGGCGGATTGGCCGGATGGGTTTCCGCGTTTCGCGATCCGAGCCTTGCCGGCGAAGGCGTGGCATTCCGCGTGATGTTCTCCCTCGGGCTTTACGCTTCGTCTCCGAGGAATCTGCGAAGTTCGCGCACGACGCGCTCGGCGGCGTGAGGGGAAATCGCGGCGTGCTGTCGTCCCGCGACGTCCTTTTGCACGTGCGGGTCGGATATGCCGCGAAGCCAGTCGAGGAAGTGTTCTCCTCCCCCGGACCGGGCGAGGTCTGCCTTTGTGAGAAAGCGGGCGTTTTCTTCTTCGGGGCCCGGAAACGGCGGAAGGAGGAACATCGGCACGCCCACCGCGAGCGCTTCGGCCAAGGAGATCCCGCCCGGCTTCGTGAGAAAGCCGTCCACGGTCGCCAGAAGGGCGGCGACCTGACTCGGTTCGAGGTACGGGAGAACTTTCCACACGATTGCCGGGTGGGTCAGGCGGTCGACGGTTTTGCGGGCGATGTGCGGGTTTTTTCCCCCGAGAACCAACACGTGCAGGAAGGGACCGGGATTTCCGTTGCGGCGATCTAAAGCAGAAGAAAACCGCGGGGAGGAGAGGAATTCACGGATGAGCGCTTCGGCGCCGGTTACGAGTCCCCATCCCCCTCCGGCGACGAGGAGGCAGAGCGGGTCCGACTTCCGACGGCGCGCAAGGCGCTTCAGTCGTACGGTCGAGGCTCGGACGAAGGCGGGGTGCACGGGGATCCCCGTAACGCGGATGCGTTCCGGTGGGACTCCTAGGGCGACGAGGTGGGTCTGCGCCTCGTCGTGCGCCACGAAGTAGAGGTCGACTTCTTCTCTCGCCACTACCGGGTGTGGGATGAAGTCCGTTGCCAGGTAGACGAGGGGAAAGGATAGACCTTGTCGACGTTTCCACTCGCTCAACAAAAGGAGGGGAATGGGCGCGGTAGCGACGACCGTTCCGGGTGTCGCATCGTCGAAGATTGCGGCAAATGCGTGGGCGAGGGCAGCGGAAGGGTGAAAGGACAAGGTTCTCTCGCGAAAATCGGGGATGTGCAGGTGCACGGGGAAGTAGAGCTTGGGGAGCCGAAGGCGGATGCGCAGGGGAGCGCTTCGATCGGCTTTACCGTTTCTGCGCCTTCTGGGAATTGCGGGGATGCGCGGCAAGGAGACGGGCAGAGGGGGAAGACGAAGGCGCGCCTCTGAAGGTCTTTGTTCTTTTGCACGGATTTGGGCACTCCAGGAGTACGTAGCTCCCAAGATTTCGGGTGCCCTTCGGAGCGTGAGGCGGTACCAGCGAAGGGCCAAGGGGTACAGCTGCGGGGTGAGCGTTGCATAGAGGTCCACGATGCGCACGGGCCGTCCGGGGTCGGCTTTGCGGAGGGCGAGCGCGAGTACCTCTGCGACCCGTCTGTGGCCGTCGCCGAACCCGCTGGTGACGATGAAAAGGGTGTCTTTCCTTTTGCAGCTCATGGCGTAGGCGCACCCTCGCTCTTGTTCGTCCGCACGCTTCCCGGGGAACGTTCGGACGCGTGATTCGGAGGCGCAGAGAGCCTCTCGAAACCATCGTACCACCTGGCTTTCGAAAGTTACACAGGAGGTTGAACGGACGTCTCGAAAAGGGTATACTCGCCAGCGGCGAACGCACCGGCGTGCTCTTCCCTATGGTGGGACTCTTGTATGGGATTCGTACGGTGGCCCTGCATGGAGATCCTCGCCGATGTTCGGGAGCTCGGCCGCCCTTTCCCGTGATTTTTAAGGATTGCAACTTGAAAAAACGCGTGGAGGGATTTTCGTGCGCACACGCGCCAGTGTGATCGTTCCCGCCTGGAATGCCGAACGAACGATCGAACAGGCGATCCGTTCCGTGCAGGTTCAGACGCTAAGCGATCTCGAGATTCTCGTAATCGACGACGGATCGAAGGACGGCACTGCCGAGGTCGTACGGAGGATCGCCGCCGAAGACGGGCGCGTGCGTCTTTTGCGAAATGAGGTCAACCGTGGACCGAGCGCGGCGCGGAACCTCGGTCTTCGCGAGGCTCGGGGGGACTGGCTAGCGATTTTAGACGCCGACGATTTCTTTTTTCGTAAAGATCGCCTCGAGCTGCTTATTGCAGTAGGTGAAGGGTACGGCGCGGATATCGTGGCGGATGATCTGTATGTTTTTAAAGATGGGGATACACGTTATTTATCTAAATTTAAAGAAATATTAGGCATTGTCATAGATTCTCCACGTGAAATCGATTTGTCGTTTTTTATAAACTATGATTTAGGATCTCTAAAACCGATTTTTAGGACTAAGTTTATAAAAGAAAAATCAATCAAATACAACGAAAATTTAGTTATACGCGAAGATTTTGTTTTAATTGTAGAACTTATGTTAAACGGAGCTAAGTTTATTCTTTATCCACAGGCCGGGTACGCATATCGCGTGCATTCTAATTCAATACAAACTAAAGTTTACGATGAAAAAGAAGAACTTAATAAGGATAGTATAGAATACATCCAAAAAATATTATCCGATCCGCGTATGAGCCAAAAAGAACGAGAAAGTCTAATAAGGTATATTAGACTTGCTAATTACTACCGTTTCATATCTATGATAAAGAGAAAAAGATTGCTTAAATCTATAAAAATTTTTAAAGAAGACCCGCGCGTGTTTTTTGTTTTATTAAATAGAATTTTAAATAAATAATAAATAAATATCGAATTGCGGCGGAGGATGACAAAAAGGGAAATGCGCGTTCTGACGGCGAAAGACCTTCGCGAACGTCTACGCCGCATCGACGGAAGAGGCTACAAAGCCTATCGCGACCTGGAAGGCGTCTATCGCTTTGCGGATTTTGATCTCTTTATCGATCACGTACAAGGGGATCCCTTCGCTCCACCTTCCCGGATCCGCGTTCGGCTTCGTCTCGAAGACGCCGGATTTCCTTCCTGGAGCTGGGCAAGTCGCGTCGCGCAAGTTGCGCTTTGCGATTTTCTCGCCCGCAAGCTCTTTCGCGCCGCACGGATGTTTTCGAAACGTACCGGGACGGGCACCGGGGGTCAGATCTTTGCCGTCGCTCCCGGCCAAGAGATCCTCGAACGCTCCGCCGTTGTCCTCGACCGGTCTCCCGGCGGACCCTACCTGGAGGCACGTTTCGCGGTAGGCCTTCCCGCCCGCGGGCGGACGATCGACGGCGGGGCGGCGCAGGAACTCTTTTTCGTCCAGATCCCGCAGGTCGTCGCCCACGCCCTAAGATTTCATGCGGAGGACCAAGAGGCTCTCGAGCGACACGTTGCCGTCGCGGAGGACCAAGCCGCGTTGCGCGCGCTTCTCGAGGAACGGGGCTGGGTTGCTTTTGTAGCCGACGGGAGCATCTTGCCGCGGCTTTCGGGGGCTTCCGATGCTCCAATGCCAAGCGAGCGCGCGGTCGCGTTCACAAGTCCTCCGGAAAGGCGTGTTGCGGTACGCCTGCCGCACGCAGGGGAGATCACGGGGATGGCCATTCCCCGCGGCGTCACCCTCATCGTCGGCGGCGGCTACCACGGAAAGAGCACGCTCCTCCGGGCCCTCGAGCTCGGCGTGTACGACCACATCCCCGGAGATGGGCGTGAGTACGTCGTCACGCTACGGGATGCCGTGAAAGTCCGGGCCGAAGACCGTCGGTCCGTTGTCGGCGTAGACATCCACGCCTTTATCGGCGAGCTTCCCGGGGGCGCGGATACGCGCTGCTTTTCGAGCGCTTCGGCAAGCGGAAGTACGTCCCAAGCGGCAAATCTGGTGGAAGCTTGGGAGGCGGGAGCGCGCCTTATCCTCATGGACGAAGATACGAGTGCGACGAACTTTCTCGTCCGCGACGCACGCATGCAGGCGCTCGTGCCCAAGTCTTCCGAACCGATCACTCCCCTGGTCGATCGCATCCGCGAAGTTCACCGGGTTTTAGGGATGTCGACGATTCTGGTCGTGGGCGGCGTGGGTGACTACCTAGATGTCGCCGACACGGTGATCCGCATGGACCGCTACCGCGCGTTGGAGGCGACGGCGGAAGCCCGGGAGGTCGTGCGGCGCATTCCTTCCCGGCGCAATCCGGAAGAGGTTTCGCCTCTCGTTCCTCCTCGGCCGCGCGTATTTCACGTCGCATCGTTCCGGCGGGAGGAGCGGGAACGCGTCCGCGCGGAAGGTCTTCGGGAGATCCGCTTCGGACGCGAAACGATCGACCTCGCGGCGGTGGAGCAGCTCGTCGACGAGGGACAGACGCGGGCCGTGGCGCACATCCTCGCCCGTCTGGAAGAATTCCTCGCGTACCTTCCCCTACGGGAAACGGGCAGGTCGCGCAAAACCGCGGGGGAGGGATGGGTCGAGCTGAGGGATTTTCTCACGGCCCTCGAAGCGTTGCGGAAAGAGAAGGGTGTCGACGGCCTTTTCCTTCCCGGAGAAACTCCCACGGGTGACCTCGTGTTTCCCCGGCCTTACGAAGTCGCGGCGGCGATCAACCGCGCCCGCGTTCTGCGCGCGCGGCCTAAGGATTAGGTAACCCACGCCGCACCGAGGACGCCCCCCCACGTTCCTCCTCGGGGCCACGCACCTCTCGGTATGTATCCGGGAGTGCACGACGGAATCTTGTCGGAAGTCGCACGCGCACGGTTTACTTCTTTCTTGCTACGCAGCGAAGGACGGTCTCAAGTCGGTGGATCGTGCGGCGGAGGTCGAAGGCGCGCGCCGTTGCGCGTCCGGCCCGGATGAGGCGAGAGCGAAGGGGTGCGTCGCGCAAGAGCCTCTTCACGTACGCGGCAAGCGTTTCTGCGTCTCCCGGAGGTGCGAGGAGGGCATTTTCTCCCGTTCGCGCGTAGGTTCGGATTCCTCCGCACTCGCTTGCCACGACGGCGACGCCGGAGGCCATCGCTTCGAGCGGGGGAAGGGCAAAACCTTCGTACCAGGAGGGGAACAAAAGAACGTCGGCACTTTGGTACAGGTGCGGAAGCTTCTCCTGCGGCGGATCGACGACGATCTCGGCGGGGTAGGGGGCGTAGAGAATGCGAAAAGGGTCGGGGCTGATCCAGAGAAGGCGAAAGCGCAGGCCTTCCTGCCACAAACGGTCGAGGACGCGCAGGGCCACGTCTGTTCCCTTAAAGGGACGATGGGGGGAGCCGACGAGGAGAACGGTGGGGGGGTCGTTTGCGCTCCGGATTTCTTCGTTCGGCCGGAAGCGGTCTGTGTCGACGCCGTTGGGGACGAGGGCACTCTTGCGGCCGTAGCGCTTACGGAGGATGTCTTGGAGAAAGGGAGAAACGGTTGCGAGGAGCACGGGCGTTCGGTAGAACTGCAAAAGCGAAAGGCGCACGCGGTGGTCGTAAGCGGGAGGGATATCCTGAAAGAGCCAAGGGTGTCCTTGTTCCAGGTACAGGAGGGGAGTGCGCGCGTTCTCCGCGCCGACGAGGTGTTCCAGCCACCCGAGGACGGCGACGTCGAGGTCGTGGTCGTCGAGCTGTTCGGGTAGGGAGCGTCGGGGGTCGAGGTAGACTTCTTCGGGTTTTTCTTCAGCTGTGAAGGGATACCAAGGAGGGAGCGCCGGACGCTCGCCGTCTCCCGGATAGAAGGCGATTACGCGGTGGCCCAGGCGGCGCAAGAGGCGCATGTGGTCGAGGAGGACTTTGAGCCCTCCCGTCGGCGCGTGGTGGGGAAGTACGTAGCCGATGGTGAGAGGCGAGCGCGGGACACCACATCCCGTTGACCTCTCGGTTCCCCGGCGATCGGGCTCTGCGGCTTGTCGGTCTTTGGTTGTCAAAAATTCTTCGGGGACGTACGTGGCGGTAGCTTCAGGACAATTTTCCCAAAGAGAGTCCGGGGGAATCGGAGCGAAGGATGGCGGCCGAGAGATGCGGTACACGTGTACGAAATTCCGGATGCCCGTGTTCCCCGAGGAAGCCCGGGCGGAGGGTTTTGTCACGGACTGGGGCGGGAGAGGAGGAGGGGTCACGTCTATTCGCGAGGTTTCCCATGTGGCAAGCGCGGTGAGGTGGATCCTCGGTCCCGAGTATTCGGAAAAGGGCTCCACGACGTACACGGTTTCTACTCCGGCGTTTAGGATGTTCTCGATCTCCCGCCGCAGGTCTTCGGAGGAGAGTTCTCGCCTTCCGTCGCTCACCACGGCCACACGGGCAGAGGGTACTTTTGAAGTGAGCTTTTGGCCCACGAGCGGACGAAAGAGAAGCGGCGGAGTGAGGACACCTGCAGTGCTGAGTTCGCGAAGTACTGCGTACAGGGATTGGTACAGGATGGGCGAAGTTCCGAGGAAGAGGGCCGAGCTTTCGGAGTTTTGTTCGAGGATGCGAAGGAGGAAAGGCAGGGCGAAGAGTTCGGCGGAAAGAGATGCGGGGCCGCCGTTTCGTTCGGTTGCTGTCGCATATGCTTCTCTTGCGGCGCGGCTTGCCGCCAGTGCTTCCTCCGCGTTACCAAGACGCGCGTGAGCTTGGGCGAGCAGGGAGTAGGCAAGGAAACTCCCGGATCCTTCTGGGATGGCGTAGGCGGTTTTAGGACCCAAAGCGAGAGCCGCGCGGGCGGCGCGTACGGCTTCTTCTGCTTTTCCGTGCCGGAGGAGGAGCTGGGCGTACATCTCCCAGAGGGTGGGGAAATCGGGAAATCGCTCGAGAAAGCGCCGGGCCCACTCGTGGGATTCTTCCGTCTTCCCCTCGGCGAAGAGCGTGAAGAGGAACTTGAGGGCGAGATCGGGGAGATAGGAGGGTTCTCCTTCGAGGAGTTCGAGGGCCTTGCGGAAGGCGCGTTCGGCCTCCGCATACCGCCCGAGGGCAAACCACTCCGTGCCAAGAGCGTAGTGCAGGCGCGGATCGAGGGGGCGTTCGGCCAGGGCGATTTCGAGGAGGCGGAGGTTGCGTTCTGTTTTCGTTTTTTTGCGGACAACTGCATCGAGATAGCCCAGGTGCTCGACGACAAGGGGTACGGGAAGGACCTTCGTGTCGGGAATCCGGGCAAGCGAAGCATCGACCGTTTCGTGAATGCGACCTTCGAAAATCACGCGCGGATCGTTGCGAAAGAGGCGCAAAACGTTGTCCCACGCACCTGCCGATGGAGGATCGAGGCGGTGATAGATGCGCACGATCCCTCCCCAGAGATCTCGCCGGGCGAGCGTGCGCCGCAGGGCATCTGGATCGCCTTCACGAATTCGCTCGTCGGCGTCGAGGCTCAAAATCCAATCGCCCCGAGCGTACGCCAAGGCTCGGTTGCGCGCCTGAGAAAAGTCGTCTTCCCAGGGAAGGGTGACGACGCGCGCTCCGAAGGAAGCGGCGATCTCCGGCGTCGCGTCGGTGGACCCGGTGTCTCCGACGACGACCTCATCTACGTACGGAAGTGCCGAGCGGATCGCCTCGGCAACGAGCTCGGCTTCGTCGCGGACGATCATCACGAGGGAAAGGCGGGGAGGACTTTGGGACGCAAGCGGCAAGGCGGATCCCCCTTTGCTTTCGACGTCGTTTCCGAAGTCCTCTACGGCACGCTGTTTTCGGGCTTTCCCGAGCCCCCTTTTTCGGCCGTTTTAACTTCCCTTTTGCGAAGTTCGCGGCGTAAGGCTTGGGCTTGACGGGTGTGGCCGAGGAGCTTGAGGAGACGTACGAGGAATTCCCACGCGTCTTCGTCCTGTGCTCGGAGGTGGGTGAGGACGAAGCGCGGGAGGGCTTCTTCGCCCCACGTACGGGCAACGAGTCGAAAGAGGGCGGCAAGGACTTTTGCGTCGTTGGAGCGGTGTCGTAAGGCGCGCATGTACCAGGTGACGGCTCCTTCAGCGTTTCCTTCTTCTTCGTTGAGTCGCCCGAGGGCGAACGCCGTTCGGTAAGTGCCCAGACCTTCTTCGTGAGGATACCCGGGGGGAGGATTGCCCAAGGCGTAAGCCGCAAGGTAGGCTTGACGGGCCGCGGGCACGTCTTTCGCCCGCCAGGCGAGATCTCCCCTGAGGTGCCAGAGGTCCGGTGCGTCGGGGAAGGTTTCCGTTCCCCGCGTCGCCGCTTTCAGGGCGTTGGAAAGATCCCCTTTCGAGGCATACGCGTGGGCGAGGTAGCGGTAGGCGAGGGGGAGATAGGCCATGCGCGGCGGGGAGAGGGCGATCGACCGTTCCAGGAACTCCACTGCCCGTTCCGTGTCTTTGAGGCGCAGGTATTCAACGCCTAGGTTGTATGCGGTAAAAGGATTGGCGGGATCTTCCGCCCACTCGCGTTCGAGAAGTTCGAGGTTGCGCATCACCTTGTCCTTTGCCACGTGTTTGTAGCCATCGTGGAGAAGTTCTATCGGAGCGGTACCGACGACGTACGAATGGCGGGAAGAAGCGTGCTGCAGGATGGAGGGGAGGATTTGCTCGTGTACGCGTCCGGTGAAGCGGTAGGCGGGGTTGTTCCGGAAAAGCCGAACGGCGAAGTGAGCGAGACGACGGGGCTCGCCCATGGCGTCGGCTACGAGGTTTACGATGCGCACCTGGTAAGCTTCGCAGCAGGGCGTTCGTTTTTCTCGTTCGAGGAGTTCGCGGAGGGCGGGACCGGATTCGGTCGTGAGCCACTCGTCCGCATCCAACACGAGGATCCACCTTCCCCTGCAGCGTTCAAGGGAGGCGTTTCGCGCCTCTGCAAAGCTTCCCCGCCAGGGGAAGGAAAACACTTGGGCGCCGTGGGCGGCGGCAATTTCCGACGTGTCGTCCGCGGATCCCGTGTCGACCACCACGATTTCGTCTGCGAAGTCGCGAACGCTCGTAAGGGCGCGGGGCAGTTTTTCCGCCTCGTCTCGGACGATCATTGCCACGGAAAGAAGGAACGCTTCTCGTTTGGGAACTTCGGACAATCGAACACCTTCGTCCATTTCCGTCCCTCCTCGGTACGGAAAACCCCGTGCCGGTCGTCTGATCTCGGAGATAGAAGCTCCGGCGGGCACCCTCCTCGGTACGGAAAACCCCGTGCCGGGAAACAGCACGGGGCTACGTTTGGGGTAGGCTACGGCGATCGGGAGGAAAGGAGAACGGTGGTCATGTTCCCTGGGCGTTGAAGTATATGTCAAGCGTGGTAGGAAGACCGGCGACGGCAGATTGGTAGGCGATGCGAGTGTACTTGAGAAAGCGAGTAGGCACGAGTACGCTCACAGTTCCGCCGATGATCGGGGCAGTGGGTACCACGTCCGGGAACCAGTTCACGCCGTCGGCGCTGATTTGCACCTGGGCGAGAGCGCCGTTGGTCCCTGCATTGTAGATAAAGAAACTCGAGAGGCCGAGTACACCGGTCGTGATCGCCGGAAGCGGCGTGAGGGTGTCTCCGGTTACGACGTTAAGGAAGCTTTGTTCGAAGAAACTTTTGTACAGGATCTGCCCAACGGCATCGAGCGTACCTGCGGAGACCGTGGTGCCGAGGACGGCGTCGAGCGTACCTGCGGAGACCGTGGTGCCGAGGACGGCGTCGAGCGTACCTGCGGAGACCGTGGTGCCGAGGACGGCGTCGAGCGTACCTGCGGAGACCGTGGTGCCGAGGACGGCGTCGAGCGTACCCCCGAGGATTGCTTCGATGGTTTCAGCGGTCACCGTGACGCTTGCGACGTGGAGTTGACCCGTGTCGTCCACGAGGAGCGGCTTAGGTCCTGTGCTGTGAGCCCCGTAGACGAGAATTTTGAGTTCTTCCGGCTGAAGGTTAAAGACGGAGTAGTTTGGCATAGCACTTTACCCCCTGTGTGATGAAGTCCCAAGTCTCTATTTTCCCGTCCTTACCAGAATGACCGTGTCTCCCTTCATGGTCTTGGGTGCGAAGGCTCAGTTGGGCTGAACGCGCGTCTGCGCCTGGAAGTAGACGTCGACCAAACTCACCTGTGCAGCCTGCGGGGTGCGCAAAACGAGACGCGTGTAGCGCAGGTAGCGTTTGGGGACAAGAACCCCGGTGGCATGAGGTTGGATGGACATCGATTCGTCAGGAGCGTAATGCACACCGTCCGGACTGATCTCCACTTGCGCGAGTACGGGGGCTTCTCCTCGGTTCACGACGGCGTAGGAGTACATCGTGTCGAGAGCGGTTCGCTGGGCGAGAAGTTCCTGTCGTTCGTACGTGACGGTCACGTTGGGAAAGAGCTCTTCGTGAAATGCGGGACCCAAACAAAACGGCGGCATGACGTTCCAGACGATTGTGGGCCAAACCCGTGGTCGACGACACGTAGCCCGGGATCGCGGTTTCCTGAACTTTTTTCTCATCCATGCTCCCCCCTCGCCCCTACGTTACACATCTTTTTCGGAGGGGGTCTTGGCGGGTGCACATGTTCCGGATAAATTGGCGTTTGACTTTGCGGTATCGGGAACTCGTGGAACGCACGATGGCCTTCGCCAACAACCTCGTCGCCGCCGGGAGGCCGAAAGGAACTCACCAGCCGGACGGCGGGGGCGTACCTCGCCGGCGATCTCCCCTCGGCCGTGATCCATCAGGCGCTTCGGGAGGTGGTGCCGCATCGGGACGTTCAGATGACGATGCAAGCTCCCCGGATTTCGATCCGGGGAGGAGGTCAGGGGCGAAAACGGCGATGTTATGATAAAGCCGTAGGGGAGGGAAAAAGAAAATGTCTTTCCGTCGGGCAGCCCCCGAGAGGGTATTTGTCTTCGGGCGGCACGACGAGGCGACCCTCGGGCAGATCGAATACGTCGCGCGGCACGCCGTTCGGGGTGCGCTCATGGCGGACGGCCACGTGGGATACGTGATGCCCATAGGCGGTGTCGCGGCCTTTGAAAACGCCGTGAGCGTGGCGGGTGTGGGATTCGACATCGCCTGCGGCAACGCGGCGATTCTCACAGATCTTCGCCTGGAGGATGTGGAAGATCACCTCGAAGAGATCGCAGATGAGATTCAGGCGACGATTTCGTTCGGTCTCGGTCGAACGAACAAAGCTTCAGACGCTCCCGTGGATCATCCTCTTTTCAAGTCCGAGGCTTGGGAAGCGATTCCCGCGCCCCGGCCGGAGCGGGAAGAGCTGCGCGAAAAGGCGCGGGCGCAGCTCGGGACGGTAGGCGGCGGAAACCACTACGTGGACGTCTTTGCCGACGAAGAACGGCGAATTTGGGTCGGCGTTCACTTCGGATCGAGGGGGCTCGGTCACACGATTGCCCAGGGCTTCCTTTCCCTCACCGCCGGGAAGAAGTGGGGAGAGCCCGTATCCGAACACCTCGCCCTTCTCGACCTCCGCACGGAACTCGGGCAAAGATACTGGGCGCTCATGACCCTGGCGGGCGAGTACGCCTACGCGGGACGCGAATGGGTGGCGCGCAAGGTTGTGGGCATCTTGGGCGGGAGAGAGCTCGACCTCGTCCACAACCACCACAACTTCGCCTGGCGGGAAGTCCACGACGGCCGCGAGCTCGTCGTCGTGCGCAAGGGTGCTACACCGGCGTGGCCCGGCCAGCGGAGCTTCGTGGGCGGGAGCATGGGTGATCTTTCCGTGATCCTCCGCGGAGCCGTTTCCGAGGATCCGGAAGTGGTAGAGCTCCAGCGTTCCGCTCTCTACTCCACCGTGCACGGTGCGGGTCGCGTCATGAGCCGCTCGGAAGCTAAAGGAAAGATCCGAAAAGGAAAGGTTATCCAACCGGGACGGATCCGGCGGGAGGAAATGCTCGAGGTTCTCAGGCGCCGCGGCGTGATCCTCCGCGGGGGCGACGTGGACGAAGCGCCGCAGGTATATCGTCCGCTCGAAGAAGTGCTCGCCGCCCAGGCTCCCACGATCGAAATTCTCCATCGCCTGCGGCCGCTCGTCGTCGTCATGGCAGGCCCCGGAGACGTCGATCCTTATAAGGACTAGAAAAAGCATCCGAAAGAAATAAAAAATCCGGGCTTTCGCCCGGAAATTTTTGTTATTCTTCCTCTTCGTCCGGTTTTTTCTTGATATTTTCCCAAGCCTCCTCGCTTTGCCAAAAATTTTTTCGCGTTTGCGCGTGCCCGATGAGAAACTTCGTCCGCTCAAAGAGGAGGTCAACGGTTTATCTGGCCTCCAAGATTGGCGGGAAATTTGTTCAATAAAATTCAAAATATTGTGTATAGTTTATGTAGAAAAATAATTGTTTTGGTGGGTAGTAGAATCCTCGAAGTTGTAGGGGGAAGTACCTATGGACTCTTTTAGAAAACGCCAGATACAATGAAGGAGAGAACTTCTACAAAGAGCAGACTCCGATGCGAGTTTCTTCGTATCCGTCTGGGGAGGAATCCGCTTCGCTTCCACCGCGTACTACCTTGTGTTCGCGTGGGAAAGAACACTGGCTCCCTAGGCCCTAGGTGTCGTGTCTCTGGCTTCTCCTCAATTCGTGCTCTCCGGAAGGTAAAAAGATACTCCACGGCGAATTATCTCCATGGCCCCGTCTGGGAAACGCGAGAAAGCGAGAGAAAAGCTTGAAAGATCCTTGGGAGGCAGAGGAGATGTCCAAGGGGAAGGGCAACCGCAGACGGAAAAGCTGGTTGGTCGTTCCTGCGCTTGTGATTTCCAGTTACGTAGGAGGTCCTTCGTCTACCGACGTTCACGCGGCCGGGGTTCCTTCTCAGGTCAAGGTGACCGCCGATTACCTCAACGTTCGTTCCGGTCCCGGAACGAATTACCGCATTATCGGCGGTCTTCGGCAAGGTACGGTTGTCCCCGTACTTCGGGCTGATGGGTCTTGGTACTACGTGAAGCTGAGCACGGGGACCACGGGATACATTGCCGGCTGGTATACCGAACCTGTTGGATCGGTTTCTTCGGTTTCCATTCCCTCGGTGACGTCGTTTGCGGCGAGCGCGAGGGAGGCGAAGCTTGGGGAAGGGATTCGTCTGAGCTTTACGGCGCGGGACGATGCGGGAATTTTCAAGGCTGTGCTGTATCGGGAGGACTACGACACGAACGGGAACTTGAAGCAGTCGTTCCGGGCGGTGCAGAGCAAGTACGTGACGCCCGGGAAGTCGATTTCGGAGACGTTTGTGGATGTACCTTCGGAACCGG